>NZ_JCANUT010000011.1:24166-75723 GCF_059569095.1 Propionivibrio pelophilus DSM 12018
GTTCCTCGTCTCTCATGACCTCAACTTCTCGAACCGCCCGGTGCGGACCCGCATGCCGGGTGGTGTGGCAGGGGCGCAGCCTATGAGGGCTGCCCCCTATGCCGATTGTTGTTACCCTTGCTTCCCGGGTTTTCTTGTGCAGGGAACTCGAGCGCCGCAGTCGTGCCCAAAAGATCCACATCCTTTGGAAACAGATCGCATGCTGCGCTTCGACAACCGCCTGGTGCATGAACTGCCCGGCGACACCGACACCCGCAATCACCCCCGCCCGGTCCACGGCGCCGTCTGGTCGCCCGTCACGCCAACGCCCGTGGCCGCGCCGCGCCTGCTGGCCTGGTCGCGGGAAATGGCCGAGATGCTGGGACTCGATGAGCGCGAACTCCACTCCCCTGACTGGCTCGCGGCGCTTTCCGGCAATGGTCTCCTGCCTGGCATGGAGACTTACGCCACTTGCTACGGTGGCTACCAGTTCGGCTCGTGGGCTGACCAACTCGGCGACGGGCGCGCCATCTTTCTCGGCGAGGCGGTCAACGCCACCGGTCAGCGTTTCGAGCTACAACTGAAAGGTGCCGGCCGGACCCCGTATTCACGACGCGCTGACGGCCGTGCCGTACTTCGTTCGTCGATCCGCGAGTTCATCTGCAGCGAGGCGATGCACCACCTGGGCATCCCGACGACGCGGGCGCTGTCCCTCGTCGCCACCGGCGAAGCCGTCGAACGCGACATGTTCTACGACGGCCGCCCGGCCGATGAACCCGGCGCGATCGTCTGCCGGGTAGCGCCGTCCTTCACCCGCTTCGGGCATTTCGAACTGCCGGCATCGCGTGGTGACGAGGTACTGCTCCGGCAACTCGTCGACTTCACGCTGGCACGCGATTTTCCTGAAATCGACGGCGATCCGGCGCAACGCATGGCGCACTGGTTCGAGGAGATCTGCGCCCGCACGGCACGCTTGATGGTTCAGTGGATGCGCGTCGGCTTCGTGCACGGGGTGATGAACACCGACAACATGTCGATTCTCGGCCTGACCATCGATTACGGCCCGTACGGCTGGGTGGACAATTTCGACCCGGCGTGGACGCCGAACACCACCGATGCGAACGGCCGCCGCTACTGCTTCGCCCGCCAGCCGATGATCGCCCGCTGGAATCTCGAAAGGCTGGCGGAAGCACTGGCCACCATCGCCCCCGATCCCGACGCATTAAGCACGGGACTCGACCGCTTCAATGCCACCTACACGCAGGAATTCCAGCGCACTTTCTCGGCGAAACTGGGCTTCGCTGGCTGGCGTGACGGTGACGCACAGCTAGTCGAGGAGGTATTCGATCTCCTGCAACGCGCGGAAATCGACATGACCCTGTTTTTCCGCAATCTGGCGCACGTCAGCCCCGACGCCCCCACGACTGAACCGCTCGATGACGCGTTCTACGACGCCGCAAAGCTGACTGGGCACGCCGAGGCGCTGGCCGCCTGGTCGCAGCGTTGGGCCGAGCGGATTCGTGCCGACAACGAGCCCGACACCGTCCGGCAAGCGCGCATGAACGCCGTCAACCCCTGCTATGTCCCGCGCAACTACCTGACACAGGAAGCCATTGACAGAGCCGAAAATGGAGATGCAGCGGGAGTCCATGAACTGCTCGATATCCTTCGCCACCCCTACAACGAGCAGCCCGGCAAGGAGCGCTTCGCCGCCAGGCGGCCGGAATGGGCCAGGAACCGGCCCGGCTGTTCGATGCTCTCGTGCAGTTCGTGAACAACCTCACGTAGAATGAGGCTTTCCGGCTTTTTGCCACGGGGGACGACCATGCCTTTCACCACCGATCTGGTTCATGAACTGAACACCCTGATCCGCTTCGATCTGGACACCGGGCAGCAGGGGATCAAGGTGCACAAGACGGCCGACGAGAACGTCAAGGCCGCCGTGCAGCGCCTGCATGCAAAAGGGCTGATTACCCAGGTCGACGGCGGCTACCTGACCAGCCTCGGGCGGGAGGCGGCCGAACACGCACAGGTGATGCTCGGCATCCTCACGGCCGGCGTCGCCGCCGGAGTCTCCGTCACAGCCGTGTCGCCGCCAGCGAGCTGAGGAATTCGTCGGCAGCCTGGAAGCCGACGACGCGCACGCCGGGCACTTCGCGCCCTGACGGGTCGAAGAAAACAATGCCCGGCGGTCCGAAGAGTTTGAAGCGCGCCAGCAACGCCTTGTCCTCCGCGGTATTTTCCGTGACGTCGGCCTGCAGCAGCAGCCAGCCGGAGAGCTTGGCGCGGACGCGCGGGTCGCTGAAGGTGAAGCGTTCCATCTCCTTGCACGAAACGCACCAGTCCGCGTAGAAATCGAGCATGACCGGCCGACCGGCGCTGGCGACACGAGCGTCAAGCTCCGCCAGCGAGCGCACCCGCTCGAACGGCAACGGGCGTATCTCGCCGCTGTCGGCCATACCGATCGCCGCCAGCGGCCGCAGGGGATCGCGCGCCCCCGACAGCACCCCGACCAGCATCGCCGCACCGGTCAGCAGCATGACCACCCCGATCGCCTTGCCGAAGCGCTGCCAGCCGTGCGCCAGAGGTGGCAGCGGGTCGAGGGCATGCAAATAGACCGCCGGGACGATCAGCAGCAACGCCCAGGCGAGCATCTGCGCGACGACGGGAATCAGCGGGCTGACGATCCACACCGCACTGGCCAGCAGGATGACGCCAAAGACCTTGTTGATTGCCGCCATCCAGGGACCGGCCTTGGGCAAAAGGCTCCCCGCCGACAACCCGATCGCCAGCAAAGGCACGCCCATGCCCAGCCCCAGGCTGAACAGCGCCAGTCCACCGAGCAGCGCGTCGCCGGTGCTGCCGATATAGAGCAACGCACCGGCCAGCGGCGCGGCCACGCACGGCCCGAGCACCAGCGACGAAAGCGCTCCCATCAGCGCCACCGCCGGCAGGTGGCCACCACGCAGCTGCGCGGACTCCTCGGAAATCCGGCTCTGCAGGAACGAGGGCATTTGCAGCTCGAACAGGCCGAACATCGACAACGCCAGCACCACGAAGAGCAGCGCCATTCCGCCCAGCACCCAAGCGTTCTGCAAAGCGGTTGAAATCAGCGTCCCGGTCAGCCCGGCGGCCACGCCGGCGGCGGCGTGCGTCACGGCCATCCCGAACACGTAGGCCAGCGACAGGGCGAAGGCCCGCCCTCGCGAAACCGGCTGGCCGCCGCGGCCGGCGCCAAGAATGATCCCCGAGAGGATCGGCAACAAGGGGAAGGTGCATGGCGTCAGTGACAGCAACAGTCCGAAGCCGAAAAAGCTGACGGCCACCCACCAGAACGAGGCGTTCGCCAGCATCGCGGCAATGCGCCCGGATTCGTCGCCGCCCGCCCCCACGGCTGGCGGAGCAATCGAAGCAATCGGTGCCGCCGACGGATCAGGCAACTCAACACTGACCGTCTGTTTCTGTGGCGGATAGCAGACACCGAGGTCGGCACACCCCTGCGACGTCACCTGCAGAACCAGCGGCAGCTTTCCGGAACTGTTGCGCTCGACCGGCAGACGGATCGCCACCTCCCGGTAATAGACCTCGACCTGGCCGAATGTCTCGTCCATCTTTTCCTTGCCCTGCGGGAAGACGGGAGCGCCAAAGCGCACCGAGTCGGGCTGAACGGCAAAGCGGAACTTGTCGCGATAGAGGTAATAGCCGTCGGCGATGCCGAAACGTACTTCCACGGTCTGGCCGTCCAGTGCGCTGGCCGACGGCCGGAACGCCTGCTCGGGCGGCAGCAGTTCGACCGCTCCTGCAACCGCACAGGCCAGCCAGAGGAAAAGAAAACACAAAACACGCTTCATGTTGGCAGCCAGTTGTCCTTCTGCGTTTCCGCGGCCAGCCAGGCCAGGTAATCAGGCAATCCCTGCGCCACCGGCAAGGCAATAATTTCCGGCAGTTCATAGGGATGCCGCGCGCGAATCGCCGCTTCGAGCGCCTCGTAGCGCGCCTCGGTCGTCTTGATCAGCAGCGGCACCTCGTCGGTCTCCTCGACCTCCCCTTTCCAGCGGTAGATCGACCGGCACGAAGACAACACGTTGACGCACGCCGCGAGCTGGTCCTCGACGAGGAAGCGCGCCAGCTCTTCGGCCGACTGGCGATCCGGCAGGTTGGTCAGTACGACGAGAATGCTCACTTCGATTCGCTCCGAAAAATCAGGCCGGCGACACGCGCCAGAAATCGACATCGCCACCACGTTCCAGACATTCGGCGAGGCGAAGATCCGGCTGCGGCGTACCGGCGGCGTCGAAAAAGCGCGCCGCCGCCGCGCGCTGCATCAAGCCGGCAGGGATCAATAATAGACGCACACTCCCGCCGTTGGCTGCGACCTCGAACGCCGGCTGACGCGCGACCCGCCCGGTGGTCTTGTCCCGCACCTCGACGGAACGCGGCAACGCCCCCTCGGGAAACAGATTGATTTCCGCACAGAGCAAACCGTCATCCCGCTGCAGTATGCCGGTCACCACCGCCAGCAGGAAGTGATTCGTTTGCCGGATCGCCAGCAGGCTGCGCAGCGCCAGCCGCGAACCACCGTCCGCCGGCGCGCGCAACAGCACGAGCTTCTCCCCCTCCCGGAACGCGAGACGCCAGGATTCGAGAGGCTGTTGTTCGGCCGCAGAATCTTGGCGCACGACATGCCCGAAAACCGCCAGCTGTTCCTTGAACAAGCGATCATCGACGGACACGTTCGGGTTCAGTTCGGCATGAAGCCCCTCGCCACCCATCAGCGCATGGATCCGTGGCAAGCCCGTGCCAACGGCGAGCCGCGGCATGTTGTCGGACACCCCGGCGAGACCGAACGGCGGCCGCTGCAGGTGCCCGGCCAGCTCTTCCAGCAGCATCCGGCATGTCGCAGCCGGCACTCCGCTCCCCAGCTTGAGGTCATCCGGCGACTCGCCGGCATCCAGCGCCGCCATCCGGCTACGAATCTTGCGCAGGACGCGATCGAGCGACAGCCAGCGGGGCTGGCGCGGCGCATTCAACGGATTGCTGACCGGAGCCGCTCCGGCCAGGTCGAGCACGATCATCCCGTCCTTGGCAGCCGGCCCCGGCGTGCAGAGAACCGCAGCCTGTTCGCGCCAGCGCGCCAGCCAGCGCGCCACGGCGGCGAAGTGGGCACTCGCAAGCGTCTGCGGGCAGGACAGGTGCAGCATCACGGCCATGGCATATTGACCGGTGATCGTCGATTCCCGCGTCTCGCCAAGCAGGCGGTCTTCGACGAGTTCGGCAGCCACGCCAAGGCGCTCGGCGGCAAGAAAAGCGGCGTGCAGGCGTTTCCAGAAATCCGCGCCGGGTTCGACGCCCGCCGCATAGCAATGCATCTGCTCCCGGCGCAGGCAGGCGAGCACACGATGCGCCACTCGCGCGGCACGGCTCGACAACGAAGGATCACCCTTCGCGCAGGCATCGAGACAGATCTGATAAGCCGTTGCGCAGGTCTGCCACAGACGGCAAACCACGTCGAGTGCGTTCCGTTCGACCGGGGCCAGAGGAAGCGGCTTGTTCTCGAAGCGGCGCTGGCTCGCCGCGGTAACGGCGAACACGGCCTTGCGCAGCGCTTCCAGCGTGCGGAAGCGTTCTCGCGGTGTGACGGCAACCTGGCAGAACGCGGCGATCTGCGCCTGAAGATTTTCCAGCATGGCCGGCACATTGGCTTGCGGCTGCGCCGCGAGCCAGCGCTCTGCACTCGCCGAATCACGAAAAAGCGCAGGAATCCGCGCCGTCTTGTCTGCCTGCAGAGACTTGTTCATTCATCCCCCTCGAGGCGCCTCGCCCAAGTCTGAAAATGAATCCGGCATCATAAGCGAAAACCGGCCGCTTACGCCGGCCGGTTTCCCTTGACGCCCAGGATTCCTGGGGACGATTTCTTCGCTACTTACTTCGCCGGATCTTCGCACAGCTCCATCAGCACGCCAGCGGTCGACTTCGGATGCAGGAAGGCGATGTTGAGGCCTTCGGCGCCCTTGCGCGGGGTCTTGTCGATCAGTTGCACGCCATTGCCGGCGAGTTCGTCCAGGTTGGCCTGCAGGCCGTCGGCGGCAAAAGCCACGTGATGGACGCCTTCACCCTTCTTTTCGATGAACTTGCCGATCGGCCCTTCCGGATCGGTGGATTCCAGCAGTTCGATCTTCGTCTGGCCGATCTTGAAGAAGGCGGTGCGAACTTTCTGCTCGGCGACTTCCTCGATCGAATAGCACTTCATGCCGAGTTTCTTTTCCCAGAACGGGATGGCGTCGTCCAGGCTCTTGACGGCGATACCGAGATGTTCAATATGCGTGAGATTCATTGCGACTTTCCTTTAGAACGATGATGAAACAGACTATTGCAGAAACCAGAAACAAGGCGAAATTATCCTCCAATTTGCATCGACCGTGACCGGCGCTGCGGAAAACCGCAAGGCCAACCGTCCTCAGCGCGGACTCACGCCCGCCGGCGACAGGCCCATACGCAAAGTACGACCCCGGCCAGGATCATCGGCAACGACAGCCATTGCCCCATGCTGATGGTCTCGGACAGGCCGAAGATTCCCGCATCCGGCGTCCGGAAATATTCGGCGACAAAACGGAACGCGCCGTAGCCGATGAGGAACGCCCCGGACACGGCGCCACGCGGCTGCTCCCGGCCGGAAAACAGCCAGAGGATGACAAACAGGGCGATTCCCTCCAGCCCGACCTGGTAGAGCTGCGACGGATGCCGCGGCAGGTTGTCGACGTGCGGGAAAACCATCGCCCAAGGCAGCGCCGGATCAGCGACCCGCCCCCACAATTCGCCATTGATGAAATTGCCGATGCGGCCGGTCGCGAGCCCGAGCGGCACCAGCGGCGCGATGAAGTCGGTGACGTCCAGCCAGCTCCGCCCGGTCTTGCAGACATACAGCGCCATCGCCACCAGGACGCCGAGAAAACCGCCATGGAACGACATGCCGCCGTGCCACACCGCGAGCATTTCCAGCGGATGCTGCAGATAGTAGGCCGGCTCGTAGAACAGAATCTGTCCGAGACGGCCACCGGCGATCACGCCGATCACACCGTAAAAGAGCAGGTCGTCGAGTTCAGCGACGCGCCAGCCGTCACGGATCAGCCGCGGATGCGTCAGAATCCGATGGCGGCCCAGCCACCAGAATTGCAGGAAGGCCAGCAGGTACATCAACCCGTACCAGCGCACGGCCAACGGGCCGATTTCCAGGGCTATCGGGTCAATCTTGGGATAGATCAGCATGGACTTGGATGTTTGCTCCGCGGGGGCAAGCGGCAGGGCTTTCGGATAGAATCGCGATTATAGCCCGTCACCCTTGCCCGCCACTGGCGGCGTTTTTCATTTGGAGACCTGACATGCCCGCCTATCGCTCCCGCACCTCGACCCACGGCCGCAACATGGCCGGCGCCCGCGCCCTGTGGCGCGCCACGGGGATGAAGGATGGCGACTTCAGCAAGCCGATCATTGCCGTGGTCAATTCCTTCACCCAGTTCGTTCCCGGCCACGTGCATCTCAAGGACCTGGGTCAGCTGGTTGCCCGTGCCATCGAGGCGGCCGGCGGCGTCGCCAAGGAATTCAACACCATCGCCATCGATGACGGCATCGCCATGGGCCACGACGGGATGCTCTACTCGCTGCCCTCGCGCGACCTGATCGCCGATTCGGTCGAGTACATGGTCAACGCCCACTGCGCCGACGCCATGGTCTGCATCTCCAACTGCGACAAGATCACCCCGGGCATGCTGATGGCCGCGATGCGCGTCAACATCCCGACCATCTTCGTCTCCGGCGGCCCGATGGAAGCCGGCAAGGTGGTGATGAACGGCAAGACCATCCACCTCGACCTTGTCGACGCGATGATCAAGGCGGCCGACGACACGGTTTCCGACGCCGACGTCGACGCCATCGAGCGTTCGGCCTGCCCGACCTGCGGCTCGTGCTCGGGCATGTTTACCGCCAACTCGATGAACTGTCTGGCCGAAGCGCTCGGCCTGGCCCTGCCGGGCAACGGCACGGTGGTTGCCACGCATGCCGACCGCAAGAACCTGTTCCTCAAGGCCGGCGCACAGATCGTCGAACTCTGCCGCCGCTACTACGAGCAGGACGACGCCTCCGTGCTACCGCGCGGCATCGCGACGTTTGACGCCTTCGAGAACGCCATGTCGCTCGACGTGTCGATGGGCGGTTCGACCAACACCGTCCTGCATTTGCTGGCCGTCGCCCGCGAAGCCGGTGTTGATTTCACCATGGCCGACATCGACCGCGTTTCGCGCAAGGTGCCCTGCCTGTGCAAGGTCGCGCCGGCCACGGAGAAATACCACATCGAAGACGTGCATCGCGCCGGCGGCATCTTCGGCATCCTCGGCGAACTCGACCGCTGCGGCCTGATCCATCGCAACACGTCTACTGTCCATGCCAAAACGCTCGGCGAAGCGCTGGACATCTGGGACGTGATGCACCACGCCCACAGCAACGAAGTCTACGAATTCTTCAAGGCGGCTCCCGGCGGCATCCCCTCCCAGACCGCGTTCTCGCAGAGCGCGCGCTATCCCGAACTGGACCTTGACCGCTCGCAGGGCTGCATCCGCGACAAAGCCAACGCCTATTCGCAGGACGGCGGACTCGCCGTGCTTTACGGCAACCTGGCGGAGGATGGCTGCATCGTCAAGACGGCGGGCGTCGATGAAAGCATCCTGAAATTCACCGGCACCGCCCACGTTTTCGAGAGCCAGGACGCGGCCGTCCAAGGCATCCTCGGCGATCAGGTCAAGCCCGGCGAAATCGTGCTGATTCGCTACGAAGGCCCGAAAGGCGGTCCAGGCATGCAGGAGATGCTCTATCCGACCTCGTACCTCAAGTCCAAGCACCTCGGCAAGGTCTGCGCGCTGGTCACCGACGGACGTTTCTCGGGCGGTTCGTCGGGGCTTTGCATCGGTCACGTTTCCCCGGAAGCGGCCGAAGGCGGCCTGATAGGTCTCGTCGAGCACGGCGATACAATCGAAATCGACATCCCCAACCGACGCATCCATCTCGCCATCCCCGACGCCGAGTTGCAGAAGCGTCGCGCCGCGATGGAAGCACGGGGCGACAACGCCTGGCAACCGGCCGAGCCGCGCCAGCGCATCGTTTCCACCGCACTGCAGGCCTACGGCCTGATGGCCACCTCGGCCGCGAAGGGCGCCGTGCGCGACCTGAACCAGCTCAAGCGCCGTTGATCCGATGGCACTGAGCACCTGGCTGGCCTTCCTGCTCGCCGCCATCCTGATCGCAGTCTCCCCGGGACCGGGCGCGGCGACGAGCATGAGCGTCGGTCTGCGTCATGGTTACCGGGCGGCGCTGCGGGCCATCGGCGGACTGCAGACGGCGCTGCTGATCCAGCTGGGTATCGTCTTTGCCGGCTTGGGCGCGCTGCTGATGGCCTCGACGACGGCGTTCGAGATCATGAAATTCATCGGTGCCGGCTATCTGGTCTGGCTCGGCATCCAGAAGTGGCGCGACGTCCCGCAGGCGCTTGACGACACATCGGCCACCGACCGGCCGAACGGGCTGTTCGTCCAGGGGCTGCTGGTCAACCTGACCAATCCCAAGGCGATCGTCTTCATGGCCGCGCTGACACCGCAATTCATCGACCCGTCACGTTCGCAATGGCTGCAGTTCCTGATCCTAAGCACGACGATGTGCGGTGTCGACACGGTAGTGATGTCCGGCTACGCCCTGCTCGCCACCCGGCTGCGACGCTGGCTGCGCGACCTGCGGGCAATGCGGGCGCAGAACCGTTTCTTCGGTGGTATATTCGTCGGCGCCGGACTCTTGCTGGCAACGACATCCCGAAACTGAAAACTTCTGGCCAGCCATCTCCTGACGGCCAGCCATGCCCCGGAGTGCTACGCATGAAAATTAGCGCAATCTGTCTGGCCGCCGCATTCGGCGTCCTCGCTTCCGGCTCCGCGCTGGCCGACGAAGCACTGGCCAAGTCGAAAGGTTGCCTGGCCTGCCACACGATCGATAAAAAGCTGACCGGCCCAAGCTACAAGGATATCGCCCAGGAATACGCCGGGCAGAAAGATGCCGAGGCGCGTCTGGTCAATGCGATCCTCAAGGGCACACCCACGCCGGCGGGTGTCGGCTGGCAGAAGAAGGGCAAGGCGCTCCTCCCGTTCATGCCGCCCAACGCCTCGGTCAAGCCTGACGACGCGGCAAAGCTGGCGAAGTGGATTCTCAGCCTGAAATAATTCCGCCACCCAACCGGCCAATCAAGCCTCCTCCGCGGAGGCTTTTTGTTGTCAGCGGAACGACTCCGGTTCAATCTGGTGGCGCGCCAGCTTGTCGTACAGCGTTTTCCGCGGCAGGTGCAGAGATTCCGCCGCCGCGGCCACGTTGCCGCGCGTGCTGCGCAGCGCTTCACGGATCAGGCTGCTTTCGTAGTTGTCGAGGCGAGCGGCGAGCGAAACGGCCGCTGTCTCGATGCTTTCCAGACCGTCGCCAACCCCGAGGCAGAGCCGTTCGGCAACGGCTTTCAGCTCGCGCACGTTGCCCGGCCAGTCGTGATGCTGCCAACGGAAAAGATCCTGCTCATCCCATGCCGGCGCCTCGCGGTTGAAGCGCTGACTGGCCTGCGACAGAAAGTAGGTCATCAGTGGCGCGATGTCGTTGAGACGCTGGCGCAACGGCGGCAGTTCGATGGTCACCACGTTCAGCCGGTAGTACAGGTCAGCGCGAAAACCACCCTGATCCGACAGCCGCTTGAGGTCGGTTTTGGTCGCCGCGACGATGCGGCAGTTCACCGGAATGCTGACGTTGCTGCCCAGGCGCTCGACGCAGCGCTCCTGCAACACGCGCAGCAGCTTTACCTGCAGCGCCAGCGGCATCGATTCGATTTCGTCGAGGAACAACGTGCCGTTGCTGGCGTACTCGATCTTGCCGATGCGCCGCTTGTCGGCCCCGGTAAACGCCCCGGTCTCGTGGCCGAAGATCTCGCTTTCGAACACCGATTCCGGCAAGGCGCCGCAATTGAGCGCCACGAACGGCCCGGTGCGACCGCTGCGCGCGTGCAGCGCGCGCGCCACCACTTCCTTGCCGGTGCCGGTTTCGCCGTGGATCAGCACATCCACGTCGGTCGGCGCCAGCGAATCGATCGTCCGGACCACGCGCTGGAGGCTCTCCGACGCGCCGATCAGCGGCATCTCGCGCATGGTGCCGAGTTGTTCGCGCAGCACACGGTTTTCCGTGAGCAGGGCACGGCGTTCCAGTGCCCGGCGCACGACGTCGACGAGCCGCGGCGAACTGAACGGCTTTTCGATGAAATCGTAGGCGTGCGCACGCATCGCCTGGACGGCCATCGAGACGTCGCCGTGGCCGGTGATCAGGATGACCGGCACATCACGGTCGCGCTGCCACATGACGTCGAGCAGCTCCAGCCCGCTCATGCCGGCCATGCGCACATCGCTGACGACCACCGACGGCGGATCGTCCGCGCAGGCCGCCAGCGCCTTCTCCGCGCCGGCAAAGGTGCGCACCTCCAGTTCGGCCAGCTTCAGCGCCTGCGCGCAGGCGCGCAGCACTGTCTCGTCGTCTTCGATCAGGTAGACCGGCCGCGCCGTCTGCGCACCGGTTTCGTCCACACTCATGCCTCCTCCGCCTCCTCCAACTCCACGGTGAATTCCGCGCCGCCGCCGTCGCCGTTACGGGCGTCGAGAGTACCGCCCAGTTCGCTGGCGATCATGCGCGAAATGGCCAGCCCCAGCCCGAGTCCCTGCCCGACGGACTTGGTGGTGAAAAATGGCTCGAAGAGATGCGGCAGCGTCGCCGCGGCGATCCCGCTCCCGCGGTCCCGCACCACGATGCGCACCCGCCCGTCCGCCCGGCTGGCGGAGACATCGACAAGTTTTTCCGCCGACTCCGCCACAGCATCCAGCGCGTTGAGCAGAAGATTGACCAGCACCTGCTCGAGTCGCTGCGGGTCCGCCCACACCTGCAGATCGTCCGGCACGCCCCGCGTATCGATCTGCGCCTCGACCTGCCGCCGCCGCGCCTCGACCAGCATCAACGCCTGGACCACAACGCCGGCCACACCCACCGGGCGGCGCTCCAGCGCCGGCTTGCGCGTGAAGCTCTTGATCTCGCCCACGATACGCCCCATGCGCGCAGCCATCTGGCGGATCAGCCCGAGGTTTTCGCGGACTTCGGCAACATCACCACGTTCGAGCAAGCCGACCGCGTTGTCGGCAAAGGTATGCAAGGCGGTCAGCGGCTGATTCAGTTCGTGGCTGATCCCTGCGGCCATCTGCCCAAGCACGGCGAGCTTGCCGGCCTGCACGGCACTGTCCCGCGTTTCGCGCAGGATGGTCTCCGTCGTTTTCAGCGCACCGACCTTTTCCTCCAGCGAAGCGTTGGTCGCTGTCAGGTCAGCCGTCCGCTCGGCGATACGCTTCTCCAGGTCGGCATACGCCTGGCGCAACGCCGCCTCCGCCTGCCGACGCTCGTGATAGCGCTTGATGTTCAGGCGGAAGAAGAACAGCACCGACAGCGCGAAGGCCACCGCCAGGCCCGTCGCCACCCCGGCCAGCAGCGCGTTCTGCCGCTCCTGCCGCGTCGAGGACAGCAGAACGATCGACCACCCTTCGGGCGCCGTCAGCACCGATTGCGCGAGATAGACCTCATCCGCCCGGTCCTGAAGACTGGCGCGAATCTGTTGCGGCTCGTCCTGCAGCTGCAAGCGGATGCCCAGGGGGCGCAGACCCTGGTCGCCGTACTGTCGAGACGCTCTGATCCGCTGCATGACGTCGGTTTCAAGCGGCATCAGGGTGCGGTACTTGAATTCCGGAACCGAGGAGAGGAAGACAACCCCGTTCGCGTCGACCAGCAGGACCGGATCACCGTTACGCACCAGGGCGGATTCGAAATCCTCGAGACTTATCTTGACGACCACCACACCGATCGGGCCATCCGGGCCGGCGATCGGCGAGGCCAGAAAATAGCCGGGCTCCCCGGTCGTCGCCCCGAGGCCGTAAAACCGGCCCAGGCCGCCATGCAACGCCAGCTGGAAATACGGGCGGAAGGCATAACTGTGCCCGATGTACGAGCTCGCCGACTGGAAGTTGCTCGCCGCCAGGGTCAGCCCGTTGCGGTCCATCAGGTACACGGCATTGATGCCCGCGCCGTGCTGCACGTCGAGAAGGTAGTTGTTGGCGGCGTCCTGCGCCTTCATGTCCGCGGGATTGGCCAGCAGCGCCAGCAACCGCTCCTCCATCGCGATGACACGGGGCAGCGACTCGTTGCGTGAAAGCAGGGACTGCAGGCTCATGCGGTAGAACTCGACATGATGCCGGGACTGCTGTGCCAACAGATCGAGTTGACGAGCCAGCACCGCCTCACGCACGCCCCACCCCGCCAGCACACAAACGACCAGGGCAAAGGTGAGCCGCAGCACCGAGCGGGCCCAGGCACGGCCGCTCCAGGCAGCGAGACTGGCAATATGCATGCGTTCCTTTCCCTGTTCAAAGATGAAGCCACTCGCCTGTCGGACGAGCTCTTTTCAGTATTTGGCGGTGATTATGCGGCACAAGGCCAAATCCGCTCCAGACAAAAACACGGGGATCACCGTGTCTGAGCGCCAAACAAATGCACGAGCCTCGTCGTGTGCGGAAATCCGCACATCTAAAAAATAGGATTCCGGAAAACCCGACACGGCGCTGTTGCCGCAGCCCATTGCTCCACACGGGAAGGCCCTTGTTTCAACAGTTTGCACGGACGCCTCCGAAGCCTTCTCGCTGGCACAGGTTTTGCTGAATACTGGCCGATCGTCACGCCTGCCGGCGCTGTTTATCAAACGTGATGTTTCGTGCTCTTTCCGCATCCGTTTCCTGCAGGCGAGCGGTAAAACTCAATACTCACCAAGGAGGGTTTAACAATGAAAAGCAGTCGACGTCTTCTCTGTGCCGTTGCCGTACCACTCGCCATGGCACTGTCCACCCTGCCCGCGGTCTCCTCGGCGCAGGACATCAAACGCGGCGACCACTACATCACTGTGCTGACCGGCCCCTCCAGCGGCATCTACTTCCCGATCGGCGGCGCCTTCTCCACCCTGATCGGCAAACTGGGCTACAAGGCGTCTGCCACCGCGACCGGCGCCACCGCCGAGAACATCAACGCCCTCCAGACCGGCCAGGGCGAAATCGCCATCGCCATGTCCGACGCGGTCATCCAGGCGGTTGAAGCCTTCGGCGCGTACGAAGGGAAGAAACCGGCGGCTAACCTGCGTGCCCTGATGGGCCTCTGGCCGAACGTTGTCCAGATCGTGACCACCGCGGATTCGGGCATCAAGTCGTTCGCAGAACTCAAGGGCAAGCGGATCGGCGTGGGCGCCCCCAATTCCGGCGTGGAAATCAACGCCAGGATGATCTTCGAAGCGCACGGCATGACCTACAAGGACGTCAAGGTTGATTACCTCAATTACGGCGAAGCCATCGACCAGATGAAGAACGGCCTGATCGACGCTGCGTTCGTCACCTCCGGCCTGGGCAACGCAACCATCCGCGAACTTGGCGTAACCAAGAAGATCGCCTTTGTTCCGGTAGACGGCGAAGCCCGGCAGCGGCTGATCAAGAAGTACCCCTTCTACATCGAGTCGAACATCCCCGCAGCAACCTACGGCACCCCGGTCGACACGCCGACCACCGCCGTGATGAACATCCTGGTGGCCGACAAGAAGCTCCCGGCCGAGGTCGTTCACGACATCCTGAAGAACGTCTTCTCGCCCGCCGGACTGGAGACCATCCAGGGCGCCCACGCCACGGCCAAGAACAACATCAAGCCTGAAACCGCCTTGCGCGGCGTGACCGGTACATCGGTCCCGCTCCACGAAGGGGCGATCCGCTATTACAAGGAAGCAGGCCTGATGAAATAGGGCACGCGGGTGTCACTCGCCTGCATGACGCGTCATGGCGTCTGGCGTGCGCTTGTTAATTCGTGCGCCAGGCGCGTCGTTTCGGCCTCTTCCATCCTTCTGCTCTGGGGGTGCGCGGCACACCCGACGCAGGAGGCCGTTCTGCGTATCCATGACTGGAAGACAGGCCGTGTGTACGTGGAGGCGCCCGCGCGGGTCAACAGTCGCCTTTTGTTCGCCTGGGTCCACTCCCTCGAAAAGATTCCCTGGAACGAGTACTACCACGTCGACGAGCACCTCAACCTGATCCTCGACGAGATCACGTTCCCGGCGTTCGGGGCGGGGATTCCGGAAGACAAGGGGCGCGTCACTTTCATCAAGGACGGGCTGATCCACATGCAGGACATCGATCAGCCGTTTGCCGAACTTGTATGGCTTAACTCGCACTTTTCAACACGTGAACTGGTGCTCGACGGCATGCAGATCACGCGTGGCAGCGAACTCCCCGAGCACACCCGATTGCGGCTCGTTATCGAAAAAGCGGACAAAGGTGAACCAAAATGGCTGAAATGAAGCAAGACGATAAAAAAACCGGCGACGGCCTGCGCGCCGACACCGGCCAAGACGGCTCGGACGAGGCCATTGCCAAGGCCATGGCCGGCGAACTGACAGAAGAGCAACTGAATCTGATCAAGGACCTGGACAAGGAATCCAGCGTGCGCAAACTGGCGACGCCATGGATCGCCAAGCTGTTCTATCTGGCCTGCATCGGGGTGACGCTGTACCACTTCATCACCTCGCTGGTCGGCACACCGGTCGTTCTCGAGCACCGCTCGCTGCACGTCTCGATGATGCTCGCGCTCTGCTTCATCATGTACCCGTTCAGCAAGCGAAGCGACTTCAAGCATGTTTCCTGGTGGGACTGGCTGCTCGTCGTTTTGTCCATTTCGGTGGCAGTGTACGTCTGGGTCGACTACCTCGGCGTGGTCGAGCGGGCGGGCATGCCCAACACGCCCGACCTCGTCGTGGCAACGCTATTGACGGTACTCGTCATGGAAGCCGCGCGCCGTTCCGCCGGCTGGGCACTGCCGATATTGAGCTTGCTGTTCATTGCCTACGGCCTGTACGGGCGGAGCGTGCCCGGGGTCTTCGGTCACCGCGGCTACACCTGGATGCAGCTTTCCAACCATTTCTTCGCCAATACCGAAGGCATCTTCGGCACCTCGGTCAGCGTGGCGGCGAGTTACATCTTCCTGTTCATCCTGTTCGGGGCGGTGATGGGTAAATCCGGCATGGGTGCCTTCTTCAACGACCTGGCCATGGCACTGGCCGGGCATACCAAGGGCGGACCGGCCAAAGTCGCGGTGATGTCCTCCGGGCTGCTCGGTTCGATCAACGGGTCCGCCGTCGCCAACGTGGTAACCACCGGCGCGTTCACGATCCCGCTGATGAAGAAGACCGGCTACTCGAAGGATTTCGCCGGTGCCGTGGAAGCGTCGTCGTCCGTCGGCGGACAACTGCTGCCGCCGGTCATGGGTGCCGCGGCATTCATCATGGCCGAGATATTGAGCGTCCCCTATTCGACCATCATCATCCACGCAGCCATTCCAGCCTTGCTGTACTACCTCGGGATCATCGTCCAGGTTCAGTTGCGCGCCGGAAAAACCAATCTGGTCGGTTTGCCGAAGGACCGCCTGCCGCTGGTCAAGGATGTCATGAAGGACAAGGGGCATCTGCTGATCCCGATCTTCCTCCTGCTCTACCTGCTGCTCTTCTCGGGCACCACCGTCGTCTTCTCGGCCGTCATCACTATCGTCGCAACCATCGTCGTGGCGGCCTTGAAAAAGAGTACCCGGATGAGTTTCAAGGACATTCGCGATGCGTTTGCCGACGGCGCCACGCAAACCGTGGCCGTCGCCATCGCCTGCGCCTGTGTCGGGATCATCATCGGCGTCACCTCCAAGACCGGCTTCGGGCTGACCATGGCGAACACGATCATCACGCTCGGCGGCAAGAGCCTGGTCATCACGCTCGTCTTCACCATGATCACCTGCATGATCCTGGGCATGGGCGTGCCGTCGATCCCGGCCTACATCATCACCGCCACCGTCGCCGCTCCGGCCTTGGCCAAACTCGGCATCCCGGTCATCGCCGCGCACATGTTCTCCTTCTACTACGCCATGTTCGCCAACCTCACGCCGCCGGTCGCACTGGCGGCCTTCGCGGCAGCGGGCGTATCGGGCGGCGACCCGATGAAGACCGGTTTCGCGGCGGTCAAGCTGGCCATCGCCGGCTTCATCGTGCCGTTCATGTTCGTATACTCGCCGCAATTGCTCCTCATCGACACGACCTTCCTGGAAGGGCTGCGTGTCGCTATTGGCGCCTGCATCGGTGTATTCATGATCAGTGTCGCGGTTGAAGGCTATCTCTTCACCCGAACGAACATTCTCGTGCGGCTTGTCGCTGCCGCCGGCGCTTTTGCCCTGATCGACAGCGGCGTCTACTCCGACATCGTGGGATTGGGCGCGTTGATTCTGCTGGTGGCGTACCAGTACTTTTCGGCGAAGAAGGCCAATCCCCCGTTGCCGGCCTGATTTCCAACAACTCCTTTGACAATACTGCCCAATGCGCTTTCATGCGCTTGGGCAGTTTTTTCATTACGGCTTTCCGACCACGCGCAAGCGCGCCCGGCGCCCCGGACTCGGTATACTGTGCGCTTCTTTCGACAGATCTCCGCGCCTACAAGCCTCCTCGACGGTGCCACCAACGATTCCTTCACCCACCCGCATCCTCGGCATCGATCCGGGACTGCGCATCACCGGCTTTGGCGTCATCGAGAAGCTCGGCAGCCGGCTGACCTACGTCGCCAGCGGCTGCATCCGCACCGACGCGACGACCTCGCTCCCGGCACGACTGGGTACGATCAACACCGGAATCAATGAACTGCTGCAAAAATACGAACCCGATCAGGCTGTCATCGAAATCGTCTTCGTGAACGTTAACCCCCAATCGACGTTGCTGCTGGGTCAGGCACGCGGCGCGGCAATCACCACGCTGGTTGCCGGCGGCGTCGAGGTCGCCGAGTACACCGCGCTGCAAGTCAAGCAAGCGGTCGTCGGCAACGGGCACGCGGACAAGACGCAGGTGCAGCACATGGTGCGCCGGCTGCTGTCGCTGCCCGGCGAGCCGAGCCCCGACGCCGCCGATGCCTTGGCCTGCGCCATCGCGCACGCGCACGGCGGCCAGGGGCTGGGCGCACTGTCGACAAAGGGATTCCGGATTCGCAACGGCCGGATGATCCTGGGTAAATTGAAAGAGGGCACCAACGAATGATCGGGCGACTGACTGGGGTACTGCTGGAAAAGACACCGCCACAGGTGGTAATCGATGTACATGGCATCGGCTACGAGGTCGACGTGCCGATGAGCACGTTTTTCAACCTGCCGGGGCTCGACGAAAAAACCACGCTGCTCACCCACTTCGTGGTTCGCGAGGACGGCCAGTTCCTTTTCGGCTTCGGTACGGAAGGCGAGCGTTTCGCCTTCCGGCAACTGCTCAAGATTTCCGGCATCGGCGCGCGCACAGCGCTCGCCGTGCTGTCCGGGCTATCGGTCGGCGAACTCGCTGAAGCCATTGCCCGCCAGGAAGTCGGCCGCCTTACCAAGGTTCCGGGCATCGGCAAGAAGACCGCCGAACGCTTGCTGCTGGAACTCAAAGGCAAACTTTCCGATGCGTTGCCGACCGCTCATCGCGCCGCCGACGACAGCCAGCACGACATCATCAATGCCCTGCTGGCCCTGGGATACAATGATCGCGAAGCGTCGGCGGTCATGAAACAGTTGCCGCCGGGTCTCTCAGCGTCGGACGGCATTCGCCAGGCCCTCAAACTTTTGTCCAAAGCGTAAATGCACCAGATCACTTCCGCCCAGAAACAGATCATCCAGATCGCCATCGTCGCCCTGCTGCTGATCGGCTGCATCGCGGTGCTGCTGCCGTTCACCGGGACGCTCTTGTTCGCGGTGGTTATCTGCGTCACCACCGCACCGCTACGCGACCGCATGGTGACGCTCTGCCGCGGACGCAGCCACCTCGCCGCATTGCTGATGTCGATTCTGCTCGTGCTTCTGTTGCTCGCGCCGCTGGCCCTGCTCTCCGGCACACTGGCCCAGGGCATCGAAACGGCGCTGCGCTATTTCCGGCCGATGCTCGAAACAGGACTGCCTGCCGACCCGCCCAACTGGATGAGCAACTGGCCGCTCATCGGCAACGTCATCGATACGTACTGGCATGAACTCGCCGCCAGCCGCGAAGAAATGAACAATCTCCTGCGCCAGCTGATCGACCCGACCCGCAAGATGGCCGTCGCCACGGTCTCGCTGCTCGGCCAGGGGCTGATCCAGCTGATGCTGGTCATCTTCTTCGTCTTCTTCATCTTCCGCGACGCCGAGAAATATGCCGCTGCAATGCGCAACGGCGCGCGCAAGATTGCCGGCGACCTCGGCCAGCGGATGCTCAAGCTGGCTGAAGGCACGGTCACCGGGGTGATGGTCGGCATCGTCGGCACCGCTGCCGCGCAGGCGCTCGTCGCCATGATCGGCTACGCCATCGCCGGCGTTCCCGGCGTCGCCATGCTCACCTTCACCACCTTTATTTTCTCCATGGTCCCGGTCATCGGCGCCACCCTGATCTGGCTCGGTGCCGCCGTGTGGCTCTACGACAGCGGGCAGACCGGCTGGGCGATCTTCATGGTGCTGTGGGGCATGTTCGGCATCAGCAGCGTCGACAACTTCGTCAAGCCGATACTCATCTCGCGCACCTCCAGCCTGCCCTTGCTGCTGATCGTCGTCGGCATCTTCGGCGGCGTCCTCGTCTTCGGCTTCATCGGTCTGTTCCTCGGCCCGATGCTCCTCGCCCTCGGCCAGGTGCTGATCCGCGAGTGGCTGGCGCTGACTGAATACGAAGAGCAACCGTCCATATGATCGAGACCGATTCCTTCGAGGCGTTCGACGAAGCTCCGCTCGACCGGCTGATCTCGCCCGAGTCAAAATCAAGTCAGGAAGACGCGATCGAGCGTGCCCTGCGCCCGAAGCGTCTCGCCGACTACGTCGGCCAGGCCAAGATTCGCGAGCAACTGGGCATCTTCATCGAAGCCGCCAAGCGGCGCAAGGACACCCTCGACCACGTCCTGCTCTTTGGCCCACCCGGCCTGGGCAAGACCACCCTGGCGCACATCATCGCCGCCGAGATGGGCGTCAACCTGCGCCAGACCTCCGGCCCCGTGCTCGAACGTGCCGGCGACCTCGCCGCGATGCTCACCAACCTCGAACCGCACGACGTGCTGTTCATCGACGAAATCCACCGCCTCTCGCCGGTCGTCGAGGAAATCCTCTACCCGGCGATGGAGGATTTCCAGATCGACATCATGATCGGCGAAGGCCCCGCCGCGCGCTCGGTGAAACTCGACCTGCCGCCGTTCACGCTGGTCGGCGCCACCACCCGCGCCGGGATGCTGACCAACCCGCTGCGCGACCGCTTCGGCATCGTCGCCCGCCTGGAGTTCTACACGCCGGAAGAACTCACGCACATCGTCACGCGCTCGTCGCAACTGCTCAAGGTACCCGCCGATCCAGCCGGCGCCCTGGAGATCGCCCGCCGCTCACGCGGCACGCCGCGCATCGCCAACCGCCTGCTGCGCCGCGTCCGCGACTTCGCCGAGGTCAAGGCCTCGGGCCACATTACCCGCACGGTCGCCGACGAAGCGCTGTCGATGCTCGACGTCGACCACGGCGGACTGGACATCATGGACCGCAAGCTGCTCTCGGCGGTGATCGACAAATTCGGCGGCGGCCCGGTCGGCGTGGACAATCTCGCTGCGGCGATCGGCGAAGCCCGCGACACCATCGAGGACGTGCTCGAACCGTTCCTGATCCAGCAGGGCTTCCTCCAGCGCACACCGCGCGGGCGCATTGCCACGGCGGCCATCTACCGCCACCTCGGCCTCGAAACGCCCGCATCCAGCGGACAGAGCGAATTTTGGCGAAGCCAATGAAAACACCATAAAACAAGGGCTTGTCACAATTTCTTACACCAAAGCCTTCAAAGCCGAACTAGAATCCCGCCATGAAACATGAGCAGAAGCCGAACGCCTTCACGATCCCTGTTCGCATCTATTACGAAGACACCGACGCCGGTGGCGTCGTGTATTACGCCAACTACCTGAAATACCTGGAGCGCTGCCGCACCGAATGGCTGCGCTCGATCGGCCATGAACAGGGCAACCTGCTGCGCGATGACGGCATCGCCTTCGTGGTACGCAGCGTCAACCTTGAATACCTGAAACCGGCCCGGCTCGACGACCTGCTCTCCGTCAGCCTCGAAGTCGAGAAGATATCCCGTTCGCAAATCTTCTTCCGCCAGCACATCCGCCGCGGCAACCCGCGGGTCACGGACGGCTGGGAAGAGCTGATCAGCGGCAAGATTCAGATCGTCTGCGTCAGTGTGGATAGCGGCGCAGGCCAGATGAAAGTCACCTCCATTCCCGCCCCGATGCGGGCCCAACTGGAAGCCATCCAATGAACGTCTCGCAAGACCTCTCCATCCTGCACCTGATCCTCAACGCCAGTGCGGTCGTCCAGTTCGTCATGGCCGTCCTCGCCAGCGTCTCCTTCATGTCCTGGTACTACATCTTCCGCAAGTGGTTCACCGTCAAGCAAGCCAGGTCCCAGACCGAGCAGTTCGAGCGCGACTTCTGGAGCGGAGGCGATCTCAACAGCCTGTACCAGAGCGCGGTCAACGACCGCCACAGCGCCGGCAGCATGGAACGCATCTTCGAAGCCGGCTTCCGCGAATTCGCCAAGCTGCGCAGCCAGAAGAACCTCGACCCCAAGGACATCATCGACGGCTCGCGCCGGGCGATGCGCGCCACCTACCAGCGCGAGGTCGACAACATCGACGCGCACCTCGCCTTCCTCGCCTCGGTCGGCTCCGTCAGTCCCTACGTCGGCCTGTTCGGCACGGTGTGGGGCATCATGCACTCGTTCCGCGGCCTGTCGAACGTCGGCCAGGCGACGCTCTCGGCTGTCGCCCCGGGGATCGCCGAGGCACTGGTCGCCACGGCCATCGGCCTCTTCGCCGCGATTCCGGCCGTCGTTGCCTACAACCGCTTCTCCCATGAGATCGACCGCCTGGCCACCCGCTTCGAGTCGTTCATGGAAGAGTTCTCGAACATCCTCCAGCGCCAGATGCGCTAAGCGGGAGACCCCATGCGCGAACGCCGCCTGAAAAACGAAATCAACGTCGTCCCCTACATCGACGTCATGCTCGTGCTGCTGGTGATTTTCATGGTCACCGCGCCGATGATGACCACCGCCAGCATCGACGTCCCCTCGGTTGGCAAGGCCGCCGAGGCGCCGGCAGAGGCGCTGCAGGTGAATATCGATGCGAACGAGAAGTTGTCGCTCATGGACAAGGGACAGCAAACCCCGCTCGGCCAAAACGAGTTGGCGCAGGCGATCATCGACGCCCAGATCAAGAACCCCGACCGGCCGGTACTGATCGTCGGCGACAAGAACGTCAAGTACGAAGCCGTGCTGAAGGTCATGGATGAACTGCAACGCCGTCAGGTCAAGCGTATCGGCCTGCTTGTCCAGACAACCGGCAAATAGCTGCTGTGACGGCCGACGACTTCTCCCCCTTGCCTCCGGAAGAAAAGCCCAACGTCGCCGCGTTGGTGCTTTCCGCTACCGTGCACCTGCTGCTCGTCGGTGCGCTGTTTTTTGGCGTGCAATGGAAAAGCCAGGCCCCCTCGGGCGTAGCCATCGAGGTCTGGCGCTCCACGTCCGGCCCGGTCGCCGTTGCAAAGCCCGAACCAACTCCCGTTCCGCCGCCCCCCAAGCCCGAGCCGCAACCCCAGCCCAAACCAGAGCCCAAGCCCGAACCCGCGCCAGAGCCAGAGCCAGAGCCAAAAGTCGAGCCGACGCCTCCGGCCAAGCCCGACATCGCGGTCAAGGAAGAAAAGAAGAAGGAAGAACCGAAAAAACCGGAACCCAAGCCCGAACCGAAACCGGAGCCGAAAAAGGAAGAACCCAAGAAGCCTGAACCAAAGAAGGAAGAGCCAAAGAAACCCGAGCCCAAGAAAGAGGAACCGAAAAAGCCGGAGCCCAAGCCTGAGGAGCCGGCTTGGAAAAAGGCGATGGAACGCGAAGAGCGGCAACTCGACCAGCACAAGGCTGCAGCGCAAGCAGCACAAAGCCGCAACGCTGCTCTTGAGGCCGAATTCAGCCAACTCGGCCAGATGAAAGGCGCGCAGGCTGCTGCGGCCAGAAAAGCCGGTGAAGGCAAATACATTGCCGCGTTGCGAGGAAAGATCAGAGGCAACATCGTTCTCCCTCCGGGCATCAAGGGAAATCCGGAAGCGGAGTTCAAGATTACGCAGTTGCCCACCGGGGAAGTCATCGGCGTCAGAATCAGTAAATCGAGCGGCAATCGAGCCTTGGATGAAGCGATCGAACGCGCCATAAAGAAATCCGACCCGTTACCTTTGCCGGACGACCCAAGCCTGTTTCAGCGGGAACTCACCCTGAAGTACTGGCCGTTCGATGGGTAACTATTGCTCCTTGGCAAAGATTACCTTTCGTTACAAGTTCATTTTTCGCCAAGGCGATATAATTTCCCATTCTTTCGAGGAAGCCTGCGTCCCATGTTTCGAACCCCGCTCTCTTTGCGTGGCCTGAGCCTGATCGCATGCAGCGTTCTGGCCACCCTGGCACTGTCGTCGGCGCACGCCGAACTGACCATCGAAATCACCGGTGCGGGGGCCAACCGCATCCCGGTCGCCATTGCCGACTTCGGCGGTGATCTTGGCACTTCTCGCGCCATCACCACTGTCGTCCGCAGCGATCTCGAACGCAGTGGTCTGTTCCAGTTGATCGATCCGGCGGGCGCAGCCCTGACGGAAAACACCGCCCCCGCCTTCGCCGACTGGAAGAACCGCGGCGCCGACGCCTTGGCCGCCGGCAGCGTCAGCCCGAGCAACGGCCGCCAGGAAGCGCGCGTCCGACTTTACGACATCAACCGGCAGACTTCGCTCGGCGGCGCCGCGTTCACCACGTCAACCGCGATGCTGCGCGCCGCCGGCCACCGCATCGCCGACTTCATTTACGAGAAACTGACCGGCGAATCCGGCGTGTTCGCCACGCGGATCGCCTACGTGGTCAAGAACGGCCCGGCGCGCTACGAACTGCATATTGCCGACGCCGACGGCCAGAACGCCCAGGCAGCGCTGATCTCGCGCGAGCCGATCATCTCGGCGTCCTGGTCGCCGGATGGCTCGCGCCTGGCCTACGTCTCCTTCGAGAACAAGAAGCCGGTCATCTACGTACATTCGCTGGCCAGCGGCAAGCGGACCGTCATCGCCAACTTCAAGGGCTCCAACTCGGCGCCGGCGTGGTCTCCTGACGGACAGAAGCTCGCGGTCACCCTGTCGAAAGACGGCGGTTCGCAGATTTTCATGATAAACGCCGACGGTTCGGGCGCACGGCGCCTGACAACGAATTCGGGGATCAACACCGAGCCGTTCTTTGCCCCCGACGGACAGACGCTGTATTTCACCTCCGACCGCGGCGGCAGCCCGCAAATTTATCGTACCGGTGTCAACGGAGGTGACGTCCAGCGCGTTACCTTCGAAGGCAGCTACAACGTGTCCCCGCGCATCTCGCCGGACGGCAAGACGATGGCCTTCATCAGCCGCCGCGAGGGCGCTTTCCGCCTGGCGGTGATGGACCTCGCCAGCCGCCAGGTGCAGGTGCTGACCGATTCCCACAAGGACGAATCACCGTCCTTCGCGCCCAACGGCCGCATGATCCTGATCGCCACGGAACTTGGCGGTCGCGGCGTCCTGTCGGCCGTTTCGGTCGACGGGCGCATCAAGCAGCGCCTATCAATCCCGGCTGGCGACGTCCGTGAGCCGGCCTGGGGCCCCTACCTTCGGTAACGGACCGCTGAACAACCGGACACTTTCAATCTGACGCTGGAGATTCACCAAAATGAAACGCCTTGCAATTCCCGCTCTGCTCGCTCTTCTGATCGTTGGCTGCAGCTCGACGCCCGACGCCGACCAGGCCGCCGCTCCTGTTGACTCCCCCAGCAGCACCGATGGGAAAGTCGCCACCGTAACTGCCGGCAACATGGACAGCCGCAAGCTGCCGCCCGAGCTGACCGACCCGAAGAGCATCCTGTCGAAGCGCAGTGTCTATTTCGACTACGACAAGTTCGACGTCAAGACGGAATACCGTGATCTGGTCGCTGCCCACGCCAAGTTCCTGACCGGCCATCGCCAGTTCAAGATGCTGATCCAGGGCAACACCGACGAACGCGGCAGCCGTGAATACAACCTCGCGCTCGGCCAGAAGCGCGCCGATGCGATCAAGAAGCAACTGGTTCTGCTCGGCGCCCGCGAAGATCAGGTCGAATCGGTCAGCCTCGGTGAAGAAAAGCCGAAGAACCCGGGTCAGAACGATGCCGCCTGGGCGGAAAACCGCCGCGGCGACATGCTCTACAGCGGCGAGTTCTAAGATGCCAGCCCACCTCCCGCGCTTTCGCCCGGCGATCTCCGTTGCCGCCCTGCTGGTCGCCCTGTTCGGCGCCCAGCAGGTACACGCAGCGCTGTTCGACGACGACGAGGCTCGTCAGCGAATCAACGATCTGTCGATCAAGACGAACGAACGTGTCGATACGCTTTCCCGTGCGCAAATCGAACTGGTCAACCAGATCCAGTCCTTGCGCGAAGAGAACGCCAAGCTGCGCGGGCAGGTGGAAACCCTTCAGTACGAACTCGAATCGGCCAAGAAACGGCAACAGGACTTCTACGTCGACCTGGACGGACGGCTGCGCAAACTCGAAACTGCCGCGGCACAGCCGGCCGAGGCTCCACCTCCCGCAGACACAGCCGCAGCTGCCGACGCAACCGGCAAGCCGCCGGCCGCGGACCCCGCCGCCGAGACCCGCGAATACGAAGCGGCGCTCAACCTGTTCAAGGCCAACAAGCTCAAGGAAGCGGGCAATGCGTTCGAAGCCTTCGCCAAGGTGCACCCCGAGAGCACGCTGACCCCGAATGCCTACTACTGGCAGGCCAATGCGCTGTCTGCGCAACGCGACTGCAAGCGGGCCATCGACGTCTACCGCGTCGTCACCACCAAGTGGCCGCAGAATCCCAAGGCGCCCGATGCGCTGGTGGGGGTCGCCGCGTGCCAGCAGGAACTGGGCGACGCGAAGAGTGCCCGCACGACCCTGGAAGCCGTCGTCATCAAGTATCCCGACAGCCCGGCAGCCGCCACGGCCAAGCAGCGGCTGAAAAAGTAGGCGGATGAGCAAGCGAGGTGACTCTCCCTCGTTGATCATCAACGAGGTTTTTCATTCATTGCAGGGGGAAAGTACCCGCGTCGGTCTGCCGACCGTATTCGTTCGCCTGACCGGTTGTCCGCTGCGCTGTACCTGGTGCGACACCGAACACGCCTTCTCCGGCGGCGAACGCCGGAACATTCCCGAGATCCTGGCGCAGGTGGCGACCTGGGGCACCCGCTTCGTTTGCGTCACCGGCGGCGAGCCGCTGGCGCAGAAAAACTGCCTGCCGCTGCTCACCGCGCTTTGTGATGCCGGTTACGACGTTTCGCTGGAAACGTCGGGAGCGCTGGACATTTCCGGCGTCGATCCCCGCGTCTCGCGCATCGTCGATTTGAAGGCACCGGCCTCCGGCGAGTCGGAACGCAACCTCTGGGACAACATCCCGCATCTCGCCAGTCGGGACGAATTGAAGTTCGTGCTCGCCAACCGTGCCGATTACGAGTGGGCCAAGTGCATCGTTGCCGAACTCGGACTGGACAAGCGCTGCCCGGTTCTTTTCTCGCCGGTCCAGGGCGACCTCGCCCCCTCGGACCTCGCGGAATGGATCCTCGCCGATCGCCTCCCGGTACGCTTCCAACTGCAACTGCACAAGTTGCTTTGGGGTAACATGCGGGGCAAATAACCCCGTTAAGCCCCAACCCCGGAGATTGCGCCATGACCGACGAACGCCGCAAGCACTCCCGCATCGCCTTCCACTCGCCAGCCACGCTGATTTTCCCCGACATGACGATCGATACCGTCGTGCTGGACCTGTCGCTCAAGGGCGCACTGGCACGCCTGCCCGCCGGCACGGAAGCGACCGAGCAGGCCGCTTGCCGGCTTTGCGTGCACCTCAACAACACGCAGACCGCGATCGAGATGGAAGCCCGCGTTGCCCACGTCGAAGGCCGTTATGCCGGATTGACCTGCCTGGCGATCGATCTGGACAGCGTGACGCACCTGCGCCGCCTCGTCGAACTGAACCTCGGCGACCCGGCGCTGCTGGAACGCGAACTGTCGGCCCTGATCGCCGACTGAAACAACACCATCCCGCTGCAGTTGAACAGCACGCTGCCTGCGGGCATACCCTCGCCCGCAGGCGGCTGCGAGCCGTGGCGCAAAAATCGTTAAAATGCGGCTCATTTGCAACTTTTCACGGCCCCACTGCACGGCCTCTTCCCATGCCCAACTCAACCATTTCCTCCTCACCGCGCGCCGTCGTCCTGCTCTCCGGCGGACTGGATTCCGCCACCAGCCTGGCCATCGCCCGCAATGCCGGCTTCGACTGTTATTGCCTGTCCGTCGACTACGGGCAACGCCACCGGACCGAGCTCGACGCGGCACATCGCGTCGCCCATGCTCTCGGCGCCAAGGAGCACCGTACCCTGCGCCTCGACCTGACGGCTTTCGGCGGCTCCGCGCTGACCGATGAGAGCATCGCCGTGCCGACCGGCGGCGTCGGCCCCGGCATTCCGGTCACCTACGTCCCGGCCCGCAACACCATCATGCTTTCTCTGGCGCTGGCCTGGGCCGAGGTGCTGCGCAGCAAGGACATCTTCGTCGGCGTCAATGCCGTCGACTACTCCGGCTATCCGGACTGCCGGCCCGAATTCGTCCGTGCCTTCGAAAACCTCGCCAACCTGGCCACCAAGGCCGGCGTCGAAGGACACCGACTGACCGTCCATGCCCCGTTGATCAACCTGACCAAGGCCGAGATCATTCGCCAGGGCCACGCGCTCGGCGTCGATTACGGCATCACCATTTCCTGCTATCAGGCCGACAAACAGGGACGCGCCTGCGGCGTCTGCGATTCGTGCCGGCTCCGGCATGAAGGCTTCGTCGCCGCCGGCGTCGCCGATCCGACCCGTTACGCCAACACGTAGCCACCCCAGCAATGACAATCAGCCTGTGAGGACATGATGGACGATGCCGCCGTTCCGCTCGACGCCGATGAATTGATGCTGATGTGCGACCGCCTCGAGGCATTGCCGCCAACCGATGCCGAATGGGTTGGCCGGCTGTTCCAGGAGTGTCTGCGGGCGCGGATGCACGAAGCGCAGTTGCTGGAAAACGGGGCGGGCACTGACACGCCGCCTGCCGACTGCTGCCACGAACTCGACACCCAGTTGGCGCAAGTAGCCCTGGACGCCGCGGAATGGCTGAAGACGCTGTGGGATGTCGGCTATATGGGGTCAGCGAGCTTCCCGGCGCAGCCGCGCACGGACTTCCCCCATGTCGACCTCGAGGACGTGCTCAAGTCCTCGTTGTTCGCGCGGATCCGCGAAGGCAAGCGGCCGCTGCCGTTTCCGCCGCCGACACGGAACGGCCTGCCCTGGCACGATCTTGTCGAAGGTGAGGCGGAAGAACACGTCGTCACAGCCGAGGTCACCGAGGGAGCCGAGGGCGTGGTTGGCCGCGCCCTTATCGAAGGCTGCCCCGACTGGCAGGTCATCGAGGAAGTCACGCCGGCGACTACCTACGTCGTGCAACATCGCGGCAAGGGCCCGCGCTACGAACTTCGCGTGAATCCTTTCTTTTCCACCTTGAAGCGTGAGGCACCCTGCTGGACACGGGAGATTCGCCGCCAGGAGCGTGCCGGCGTGCGCAGCTTCATGCTGCGCTGGCCAAAAACGGAGGGCGATCTGCTCGACGTTCCCCTGCGCGCGGCGACCTGGGAACGTGCCGAATCGGAGGCCGCCTACTGGATCGCCACGAACAGTCCGGAAATGTACGGGCAGGTCCGCTTTGAACGGGTCGAGGCCGACTAAAGACCTACAGAAAAACGGGCTCCGGCATCAGCTCGACGCCGAATTTCTCCCTGACATCGCGCTGAACAGCCTGCATCAGGGCCATGACGTCGGCCCCCGTCGCGCCGCCGTGATTGACCAGCACCAGCGCCTGCTTCTCGTACATGCCAGCCGGCCCGAGATCGCGGCCTTTCCAGCCGGCCTGCTCGATCAGCCAGCCGGCGGCGAGCTTAACGCGACCGTCGGGCTGCGGGTAGTGCGGCAGCGCCGGGTAGGCGGCAAGCAAGCGATCAGCCGTTGCAGTATCGACGACCGGGTTGTGGAAGAAACTGCCGGTATTCGGAATCCGGTCCGGGTCCGGCAGTTTGCGCTGGCGTACGGCGATTACCGCGTCGGCGATCTGACAGGCATCAGGCGTTGAAATGCCGCGTGTGTCGAGTTCGCGGGCGATATCGGCATAGCCGGTGACTGGCTGCCAGCGCTTCGGCAGACGGAAGGTAACGTCGGTGATGACGAAGCGCCCGTCGAGGTGCCAGCCTTCCTGTTTGAAGACACTGTCGCGATAGCCGAAACGGCAGGCCGCGCGGTCGAAGCGGACCGTCTCGCCGGTCTGCAGGTCGAACGCCGTCAGCGCATGGAACCGCTCGCCGGCTTCCAGTCCGTAGGCACCGATGTTCTGGACCGGCGCGGCGCCGACGGTTCCGGGAATCAGCGAGAGGTTTTCCAGCCCGGGCCAACCCTGAGCCAGCGTCCATTGCACGAAGTCGTGCCAGTTCTCGCCGGCGCCGGCGCGCACGTACGACGCATCGGCGTCTTCAGCCACCAGCGCCCGCCCGGCCAGGCCCATGTGCAGGACGAGACCGTCGAAGTCGCCGGTCAGCACCAGATTGCTGCCGCCCCCCAGCACGAAGAACCGACAATCACCCGGTGCGTAGAAGTCGGCCAGCGCGGCCAACTGGTCAGCCGACGTGATCCGCGCATACAACGCGGCATGCGCGGGCAAGGCCAGCCTGTTGCGCCGGAAGAGGCTGGCCTCGTGCTCGACGAAGTCCGGCCAGGGCCAACAACTCGCCGACGGCATCGTCAGAGCACTGGCGCCAGCCAGCGCTCGGCCTCGGCGATGCTCATGCCGTTACGCCTGGCCCAGTCTTCCAGCTGATCGCGGCCGATCTTGCTGACAGCGAAGTATTGTGCCTGCGGATGGGCGAAGTAGAAGCCGGAGACCGACGCGGCCGGGGTCATCGCGAAGTGTTCGGTCAGCCCCATGTCGGCGTTGGCCAGCGCGTCGAGCAGCTTGAACAGGTCGCCCTTGGCGGTGTGGTCCGGGCAGGCCGGGTAGCCGGGAGCAGGGCGGATGCCACGATATTTCTCGCGGATCAACGCCTCGTTGTCGAGGGCTTCATCGGCCGCATAGCCCCAGTAACGGGTGCGCACTTCGCGGTGCAGCCATTCGGCGCAGGCCTCGGCAAGGCGATCGGCCAGCGCCTTGAGCATGATCGCGTGGTAGTCGTCGTGCGCCGCCTCGAACTCCGCGAGCTTCTTCTCGATGCCGAGGCCGGCGGTGACGGCGAAGGCACCGATCCAGTCGGGTGTTCCCTTATCCGCGACGAAGTCGGCGAGACAGTAATGCGGCTTGCCGGAAGGACGCTCGTGTTGTTGGCGCAGGTTTTTCCAGACCGTCTGCGCCATCTGGCGCGCTTCGTCAGCGTAAATCTCGATGTCGTCGCCGACGGTGTTGGCCGGATAGAGGCCGAACACGGCATTGGCGGTCAGCCATTTCTCCTTGACGATCTTGTCCAGCATCGCCTTGGCGTCGGCGAACACCGAGCGTGCCGTTTCACCGACGATCGCGTCGTCGAGAATCTTCGGGAAGGAACCCGCCAGGTCCCAGGTCTGGAAGAACGGGCCCCAGTCGATGTAATCGGCCAGCGTCGCCAGATCGACTTCGCGCAGCACGTGCAGCCCCGGCTTGACCGGCGCGGCCGGAACGTACGCCGGATCGGCGTTCCAGACAAAACGGTTGGCGCGCGCGGCGTCGAGCGCGACCAGCGGCGTCGCCTTCTTGCCGGCATGCTGTTCGCGTACGCGGGCGTAGTCGGCGGCGATTTCCTGTTTGTAGCCGGCCGACTGCTCGGCGGAGAGCAGCCGGGTAACGACGCCGACGGCGCGTGAGGCGTCCGGCACATAGACGACGGTGCCCTCGTAGTTCGGCGCGATCTTGATCGCCGTGTGCGCGCGGCTGGTCGTCGCGCCGCCGATCAGCAGCGGTACGTCAAAGCCTTGGCGCTGCATTTCGGCAGCGACGTGGCTCATTTCTTCCAGCGACGGCGTGATCAAGCCGGACAGGCCAATCGCCTGTGCACCGTGTTCCCTGGCCGCGTGCAGGATCTTGTCGCACGAGACCATGACGCCGATGTCGATGACCTCGTAGCCATTGCAGCCGAGCACGACGCCGACGATGTTCTTGCCTATGTCGTGCACGTCGCCCTTGACCGTGGCCATGATCACCTTGCCCTTGCTCGCCGCGCCGGTGCGCCGCTTTTCCTCCTCGATGTACGGAATCAGGTGCGCGACGGCCTGCTTCATGACGCGTGCCGATTTCACGACCTGCGGCAGGAACATCTTGCCGGCGCCGAAGAGGTCGCCGACGACGTTCATGCCGCCCATCAGCGGGCCTTCGATCACCGACAGCGGCGGCTTCCCGGCAGCTTCCAGCGCCGCACGGCACTCCTCGGTATCGGCGACGACGAAATCGGTGATGCCCTTGACCAGCGCGTGCGAGAGACGCGCTTCGACGGACAGCTCGCGCCACGACAGATCCGGACCGCTTTCCTTGGATTTTCCTTCCTTGACGGTCTGCGCGAACTCGACCAGCGCTTCCCCGGCGTCCGGCGACTGGTTGAGAACGACAGCCTCGACCTTCGCGCGCAACGCCGGCTCGAGGTCGTCGTAGATGCCGACCATGCCGGCGTTGACGATGCCCATCGACAGGCCGGCCTTGACCGCGTGGTACAGGAAGACGGTGTGGATCGCCTCGCGCACCGGGTCGTTACCGCGGAAGGAGAAGGAGACGTTCGACACGCCGCCGGAAATCTGCGCGTACGGCAGATTGGCGCGAATCCAGCGGCAGGCCTCGATGAAGTCGACGGCGTAGTTGTTGTGTTCCTCGATGCCGGTGGCGATGGCGAAGATGTTGGGATCGAAGATGATGTCTTCGGCAGGGAAGCCGATGCTCACCAGCAGTTTGTAGGCGCGTTCGCAAATTTCGATCTTGCGCGCGTAGGTGTCGGCCTGCCCCTTCTCGTCGAAGGCCATGACGATCACCGCCGCACCGTAACGCCGGGCAAGTTTTGCCTGTTCGATGAACTTGGCTTCACCCTCCTTCATCGAGATCGAATTGACGATGCCCTTGCCCTGGATGCACTTCAGGCCGGCTTCGATGATCTCCCACTTCGACGAGTCGAGCATGATCGGCACGCGGGAGATGTCCGGCTCGGAGGCGATCAGCTTGAGGAAGCGGTCCATCGCCGCCTTGCCGTCGAGCATCGCGTCGTCCATGTTGATGTCGATCACCTGCGCGCCGTTCTCGACCTGCTGGCGGGCGACTGCCAGCGCATCGTCGAAACGGCCTTCGAGGATCATCCGGGCGAAGACGCGCGAGCCGGTGACGTTGGTACGCTCGCCGACGTTGACGAACAGCGATTCCGGACCGACGTTGAACGGCTCCAGGCCCGAGAGGCGCAGTTTCTTCTCGACGTCGGGGATGGTGCGCGGTTTGATCGTCGCCACCTTGCGCGCGATGGCGGCGATGTGATCCGGCGACGTACCACAACAGCCGCCGACGATATTCACGAAGCCGTGCTTTGCCCAGTCGGCGATCTCGTCGGCCAGCATTTCGGGCGTCTCGTCGTAGCCGCCGAAGGCGTTGGGGAGGCCGGCATTCGGGTGCGCCGAAACGTAGCAATCACATACGCGCGCCAGTTCCTCGACGTACTGGCGCAGTTCCTTGGCGCCGAGCGCACAGTTAAGGCCGAACGACAGCGGTTTGATGTGCGCCAGCGAGTTCCAGAACGCTTCCGCCGTCTGGCCCGACAGCGTCCGGCCGGAGGCGTCGGTGATCGTGCCGGAAATCATCACCGGCCAGCGCCGGCCGGCCGACTCGAAGAACTGTTCGATGGCGAACAGCGCCGCCTTGGCGTTGAGCGTGTCGAACACCGTTTCGACGAGCAGGATGTCGGCGCCGCCGTCAGTCAGTCCGCGGATAGCCTCGGTGTAGGAGGTCACCAGACCGTCGAACGTCACATTGCGATAACCCGGATCGTTGACGTCCGGCGAGATCGACGCCGTGCGCGAGGTCGGGCCGAGCACGCCGGCGACGAAACGCGGCTTGGCCGGATCCTTCGCGGTGAACTCGTCACACACCTCACGTGCCAGCCGGGCGCCGGCAACGTTCAGCTCATAGACGATGGCCTCGAGGTGGTAATCGGCCTGCGACAGCGACGTGGCGTTGAAGGTGCAGGTTTCTAGGATGTCGGCGCCGGCGGCGAGGTATTCGGCGTGGATGCGGCAGATGACCTCCGGCCGGGTCAGCAGCAGCAGATCGTTGTTGCCCTTGAGATCATGCGGATGATCGGCAAAACGCTCGCCGCGATAGTCGGCTTCCTGCAGGTTGTGCCGCTGGATCATCGTCCCCATCGCACCGTCGAGGATGAGCAAGCGTTGTTGCAACAGGGAAGTGAGTTCGGCGGAGCGATCTGGCTGCATGGAAAAACCTCGAAAAGAAAAAACCCGTTCAGCAAAGTCAGCGAACGGGTTTCGGCAAAGTCATCGAATCACGCCCGCTTTAGCCAGATTTGTAACGCGCCTGCAAGCTGAACTTCAAATCGGCGCGGCCCCGGCGATGAGCCGGAAAGAGGCCCGAATCTACGCGCCAAGCCCTTGATTGTCAATATTTCCGGGCGTACTAACTCCCTGAAATCGGGTAAAAATGGGTACCCGTCCGGGTAACATGGCCCTGCTCGTCGAAATACACGTCGAAGAAGTAGTCGTAGGAATTCTCCGATTTCGTCTTCCAGTCCCAGACGTATTCCCGCTTCAGCGAAAAATACTGTTCGCTTGCAGGCTTTCCGAGCAGGCGGCGGATCTGGTCGCGGGTCATGCCTTCCTTCACCCGGGCGAAGTTCTCCTCGGTCAGCACCTGCCGGACCTCGCGCAGGATCCGGTCAGGGCCGAAGTCGATCATGTAATTGACGACACCGAAAGGGGTACGCGGGTATTCCCAGGTAACCGACCCGTCGGTGTCGAGCCACTCCATCGTCGGCGGCCCCATGACCTCGCGCGTTTGCGCCATGGTGGTGACGCCGGGCTGGAGTTTTCCGAGCTTGACGCTGTCGCAGCCCGGCAGAAGGAGGGCGAGAAGTCCGGACAAGAATCCCACGAGCAGTTTCCTCGACATTGGTTGGCCTACTTCAGGGCGCCGAAGACTTTCCTGAGCATCGCCGAGCCGGTCCCGACCGGGTCCTTGCGGATCGATTTTTCCTGTTCGGCGATCATCTTGAACAGGCCATCCATGGCCTTGTGCGTGACGTAGGTGTCGAGGTCGGCATCCTTCTCGTCGAGCAGGCCGAGCTTGGCCGCCTGCCCGGCGTACTGGTTGTACTGTGCGGCCAGATTGACCTTGGCGGTAGCCTGCTTGACGATCGGCAGGAACTTGGCGGCGATGTCTTTCGACGTCGTGCGCTTGAAATATTGCGTGGCCGCATCGTCACCGCCGGTGAGGATGCCGCGCGCGTCGTCGAAGCTCATCGACTTCACGGCGTTGGTCAGGATCGGTTTGGCCTCGACCACGGCCATCTCCGCCGCGCGGTTCATCGTTTCGATCAGCTCGTCGGCCTGTTTCTTCATGCCGAAGGTGCGCATCGCCTTCTCCACCGAACGGAGCGAATCGGGCAACGGGATACGCACACGCTTGTCGCCGAGAAAACCATCCTTCTTGCCGAGCTGGCCGACGGCGATTTCGGCGCCGCGCGCCAGCGCTTCCTTGAGGCCCGAGGCGGTATCACTGTTCGACAGACTGTCGATACCGACGGCCAGAGCCTGACCGCCGAGAACGAGCGAAAAGGCCAGCGACAGCGTGAGCAGCCTCTTGATGACAGACGAAACGATTTGCATGGTGAAGCCTCCGTTCAGGACAATGGCCTACATTACTCCGTTGGCGCCGTGACCGACAAGTGCGTCGCCGCGGATTGCTCAAATTTCCGCGTCGTCGGCGACTTCGCCGCTACGGAACAGGCGTGGCGTGAGGTCATATTTTTGCAGCAGGCGATAGAACTCGGTGCGGTTGCGGTCGGCGATGCGTGCCGCATCGGCGACGTTGCCGTCGGTCATCTTCAGCAACTGGGTCAGATAATTGCGCTCGAAACGCTGTTTCGCCTCGGCGTAGGTCAAGGTTTCGGTCGCCGGCATGCGCAGCGCACGCTGGACCAGCGGCAGGGTGATCAGCGATGTTGTCGCCAGGGCGCAGCATTGCTCGATGACGTTGTACAACTGCCGCACGTTGCCCGGCCAGCTGGCGGTGGACAAGGCTTCAAGCGCTTCCGGCGCGATGCCGGTGATTCCCTTGTCGTATTTCTTGACCAGCAGCTGCATGAAGTGGCCGGCCAGCAGCGAAATATCCTCCCGTCGCTCGTCGAGGCGCGGCAGGGTCAGGGTGACGACGTCCAGGCGGTAGTACAGGTCTTCGCGGAAGAGACCCTCGCTCATCGCCGCTTCCAGGTCGCGGTGGGTGGCGGAAAGCACGCGCACATCGACCGGATCGGCGCGCAACGCGCCGACCGGACGCACGGCCTGGTCCTGGAGAACGCGCAGCAGCTTGACCTGCAAGGCCAGCGGCATGTCGCCGATCTCGTCGAGGAACAGCGTGCCGCCGTCGGCCGCCTTGAACAGGCCGGTGTGTTCGCTGGTCGCACCGGTGAAGGCGCCGCGCACGTGTCCGAACAGTTCCGACTCCAGCAACTGCTCCGGGATCGCGCCGCAGTTGATGGCGACGAAAGGCGCCTTGCTGCGTGGACTGGCGCGGTGGATGGCGCGGGCCAGCACCTCCTTGCCAGTGCCGCTTTCGCCGCGGATCAGGATGCTGGCGTCGGTGGCCGCGACGACGCGCGCCTCCTCCATCAGCTCTGCCATGCGCTGGCTGCGAAAAACGAGGCCGGCATGCCAGCTGCCGTCCGTGCCGCCTTCGGCATTACGTGTGGCCGGCGAGATGCGCAACGCCTGCTGCACCTTTTCGAACAACAGCTTGCTGTCGAACGGCTTGGTCAGGTAGCCGAAGACACCTTCGGACATGGCCTGCACCGCGTCAGGGATGGTGCCGTGGGCGGTGAGAAGAATGACCGGCAGCGATGGAAGCGAGGCATGGACTTCCCGGAAGAAGGTCAGCCCGTCCTTGCCAGGGAGGCGTATGTCGCTGATGACCAGCTGGGGTTGCTCGACGGCGATGCGCGACAGCCCCTCTTCGGCCGACAGTGCGGTCGAAACGCGAATGTCCCACGCGCGCAGGCGCATGGACAGCAGGCGCAGGATGTCCGGATCGTCGTCGATGACCAGGACATGGGCGGGATAAAGCTTGGGCAAGTCGTTCATAGGGCGGTCAGAATGCCGGTTTATCGGCGTTGGGGCGAATGGGTATCGAGCGCTCGATGTCGGTCAGCGCGTCGATCTTTTCCTGCAACTCATCGCGCTTGCGCTGGCTCTCCTTGAGCTGCTGGCCCAGGCGGTCGCTCTGCGCTTCGATGCGGAGACGCTCCTGATATTGCGTGGCGAGCAGCTTGGCCAGCGGATGCAGGCTGGCCGCCTCGGGCGCGTGCGAACGCAGCACGGTGTCGAGAATCGCCTGCGCGCGTGCCAGGTCGGTGGTAGCCCGTGGCATGCCGAAGAGCATCGCCTGCCGGACCTGCACGGACGGCGACGACGGCAGCCTGGCCAGCGTCTGACGCTCGCGCGTCAGCTCACCCGGCGTCATACGCTGCAGCAGGTGGTAGTAGCCGAGCAGCGGAAGCATCGCGTTCTCGTTGACCTGCACACTCGCGACAGGCGCCGGCCTGGAATCGGACTCCTGCTCCAGCGGCAAGGCAGCGCAGGCGGTGAGCAGACTGGTCAACACAAGTAATAGCCAGTGGCAAGGCAGAGTGTGGTTCGGAAGGTTCGTCTTCATGGCGGGGATCAGCTGGCGGGGGTCCATGGCAGTTCGATCTCGAAACGGGCGCCGGGACTGCCCGGCGCGGCAACCTCGATCCGTCCTCCCAGGACCGTGACGAGTTCGTGCACGATCGACAGGCCAACGCCACTGCCGTTCCGCGGGATGGGAGCAGGGCGCAGGCCCTGAACAAACGGAGCGAAGATCCGCTGTGCATCTTCCGCGGCGATTCCCGGGCCTTCGTCCATGCAAGCCAGGCGCAGCTTGGCACCGTCGATTTTTGCTTCAATCCGCACGGTCCCGCCGTCCGGGCTGAAATCGATGGCGTTCGAAAGGAGATTGTCGATGATCACGCGCAGCTTGTCGGCGTCTTCCATACCGGGCGTCGAGGGGGCGCTGCATTGAATCTGCACGTGCCGGGCCTGCACCTGCAGCTCCCGTTCCTGCACAACTTCGCCGAGCAGCCGCTTGAGGTTGACTGGCCGCCGATGGACGCGTCGCGAGCCCAGCGACACGGCGTTGAGACGCAGCAGGCTCTCGATGTGCCCCTGCAACGATCGGGCGTTGGCGTCGAGGATGTCCGCCACCTCCTGCTGCGCCGCGGTGAGCGGCCCGGCGATCTGTTCCTGCAGCAGGGCGACCCCCTCGCGGAGGGCTGTCAATGGGGTTTTCAGTTCGTGCGACACGTGGCGCAGCGTTTTTTCCCGTTCGGCCTCCAGCTCGCCGAGACGCACACGCAGCCAGTCGAGCCGCTTGCCGATCTGACGCAGATCGGCGGGGCCGCCGACCTCCACCGGATCGCCCAGGCGGCTTTCTCCCAGGCGCTCGATCGCCTCCTCGATGGTGTCGATGGGGCGGGAGAGCCACCAGCTCATCGCCAGGGCGATCAGAAAGGCCGAGGTGATCGCAGCTGCAACGAGCGTGCCGAGGCGCAGCCGGTTTTCCTCGAGTTCACCGAGCAACGCCCCATGCTGGTTCTCGATCCAGCGCTTGCCTTGCGCATCGAGCGCGGCATTGATTGTTGCGAGCCGGACCAGCGCGCTGGCCAGCTCCTCGCCGGCATCCTTGCGATGCAGAGAGGCGCTGAGCTCGTCGACGCTTCGCCGCCAGTCGACGGGCAGGGCGGCCAGCGGCTGCCCGGGCAGGGATTCGAGGCTGTCGATGGCGGCGAGGGCATGCGTCAGCTGTGCGTCGAAACGCGCCAGCACACCCTGATCGCCGAGCACCATGTACTGCCGGGCGCTGCGTTCGAGTTCCGTCGTGCGCTCGGCCAGCTCCTGCGTCGACGCGCTGATGCGCAGGGCGAGCGCGCCGTTGGCCCGGCCTTGGGCCGCGAAGCGTTCGAGCAGGTACCAGCTGCGCACGCTGGCGCCGCCGAGCAGGGCGACAATGAGCAGGAGACCGGCCAGCATGCTCTGGCGGAACGACACACGAATCATGGGCAAAGGGGTATTGGCTTGCCATCAAGAGATGTTCAAGCGTAGCAGAATGCGATCCGGAAAAAACCCGGATATGCGGAAAGAATTGAGGAAAAATTTCCGATGTCGCCATTTGGCGACTTCCCAACACATTGATATTACTAGGTTATGACTGAGTAATCGGGTTCTCGTCGTCACTAAACGACAAATCGGACGGCGTTTTTCAAGCCGATTCTCGGCCGCACACCCCACTTCGTTGTTTATCAAGGGAAAGTCTTGTCTGGCACGGATATCGCTGTAGTCGGCTGACGTTTCCGACACCACGAAGGAGTATCCGTGTTCAACAAATCGACCTTGTTCAATCGCAACGATCCAGTGACCCGCCGTGATAGCGCTCCGGCAACGCTTGGCAGCACGCGCCAGACCCCGGCGGCCGATAGCCCCGCTGGACGCAACGCTGCGGCCGGCAAGGATATTTCGACAACACCAGCGACAAGCGCTTCGCCGTCAGTGACGCTACCGGTCGACGCCGCCCCGACACCGACCGTGGTTGTTGAGGCGAAAGCGCCGGCCTCTGCCGACTCCAGTGCAGAAACAGGTATGGGCGCCCGCCTGATCGTCGGCCCAGAGGTCAAACTCAAGGGGGCGGAAATTCTGGACTGCGATACGCTGGTGGTCGAAGGCCGGGTCGAAGCCACGATGGACAGCCGCGTAGTTCGCATCGCCGAGCACGGGGCGTTCGTCGGCAAGGTCAGCATCGACATCGCTGAAATCCACGGTTCATTCGAGGGCGAACTGACTGCGCGCTCGCAACTGATCATTCACTCGACCGGGCGGGTGAAGGGCACCATCCGCTACGGCCGCCTGGTGGCCGACGAAGGTTGCGAACTGTGTGGCGATGTCGCCGTTCTCGCCCCTTCGCATGCGTCGAAGCCGAAGTTAGGCCGCGAGGCGCTCGTTGAACTCGATGCAAGCGCCACCTAGCCATCGGCTACGCCTCGCCGTGCGCCTCAATCACAGCGCGACTTGGCACTGGCTGTGGGCTATGGGGTGCGGCGTGGCCGTGGCCATCGCCCTGCGGTGCGGGGAGACTCTTGTTCGAGGCTTCGCAAATTTTCTTAGCTAAGTCGTTCGGTCTGTGCCATTATTTTCAAGCCATGCAAGAAAACACAACAACATACCAGGGAGGTTCCGCAGTAGCACGCCGACCAGTGTCACAGCTGACGGTCGTGTCGCTACGTGCACCTGACGATCACGGATTCGGCGACTACGACATTCGTCTGGCGCGTACGACGGCACAGCATGGTGCAATCAGCAGCCTGGTGCGCCGGATGTACTCCTGGCGCGGTTACAGCCTCCAGCGATCGGCCTATCTTCCCGGCGACCCTAACCGGATGAGCCTGGCCGTCTGGCAGGACAAGGAGGCTTTGGCCACCCTGACCATCGGCCGTGATTCGCCCGCGGGCCTGCTGGCCGATGGGCTCTATGCCGAGGAACTTGACGGGTTGCGCCATCCGGGACGCGTGGTTTGCGAGGTGACGCGGCTGGCGGTGCATCCGGATTTCAGCTGTCCCGATATGCTCAATGCGCTGTTTCACACGGCACTGCTTTACGGCAAGGCCGCGTATCGTGCCAGCGATGCGGTCATCGAGGTCAATCCACGCCACGTGCGTTTTTACAAAAACCGTTTTGGTTTCCGCCAGATTGGCAAGCTGCGGCAATGCCCGCGGGTCGACGCGCCGGCGGTACTGCTGCACCAGACGCTGGACAGTCTCAAGGTCCAAGGGGCAGGACTCGATTTTCTGCGAGAAGAAAGGACGATCACCCTGCCACTGGCAGCAGCGTCCTGACACATCCGGGAATCAAACGGCGTGTCGCCGGGTACGCATCAGCGTACTCTTCCCGAACAAACTTTCGATCAGATCAACGGCCAGCTCGGCCGTGCGGTTGCGCACGTCAAGCGCGGGATTAAGTTCGACCACATCGAGCGAGGCCAACCGGCCGGTATCGGCGATCATTTCCATGCAGAGCTGCGCTTCGCGATAGGTCGGGCCGCCGCGCACCGCCGTACCGACACCCGGAGCGACGTCCGGGTCGAGAAAATCGACATCGAGACTAACGTGCAGATGGGTGTCCGGCCCGACCAGGGCCAGCGCCAGTTCCATCGTCTGGCGCATCCCCGTCTCGTCGATGAAGCGCATGTCGAACACCTCGATGCCGGCGTCGTGCACCAGCCGTTTCTCGCCGGCATCGACGCTGCGGATACCAATTTGACGGATTTCCTTTGCACTTAACGCCGTGCCGCTGCCACCCAACTCCACCAACTCCCGCGGACCGTTGCCGCACAGACAGGCGACCGGCATGCCGTGCAGATTGCCGCTCGGAGTCAGCGCCGCGGTGTTGAAATCCGCGTGGGCATCGAGCCACAACACCCGCAGTTTCTTGCGCCGTTCCCGGCAATGGCGGGCCACCGCACTGATCGAGCCGATCGCCAGCGAATGATCGCCGCCGAGGAGGACTGGCAGGCAGCCGCGTTCCAACTCATCGAACACCGCCGCATGGACGGCACGATTCCAGGCGACGACCTCCGGCAGGTGACGAAAGCCGTTTTCCACAACCCGCTGCGGATTGGCCGGCCCGGCGACGTTGCCGGCATCGCGCACCTCGAACCCGCAGCGCGCGATGGCCTCAGCCAGCCCGGCGACGCGCAAGGCATCCGGCCCCAGGCGGGCGCCGGACGTGCCGGCGCCGAGGTCGGTGGGCGCTCCGACAAGACTCACGCACTTCATGCTCACTCCCTTTCTCGCCATTGAAGCGTCGTAACGTACACTAGCAGCTTCAGCATTAGCGGACCTGCCATGATGACTCGGACCTTCATTTACGTTTCGTGTGCCGGAAGCCGGCAAATCGACGTTTTCGCCCTCGATACCGACAGCGGGGCGGTGACCCTGCGCCAGCGCGTACCGGTCGCCGGCAGTCCCCTGCCGCTTTACGCCAGCCGGGACGGTGCCCGCCTGTACGTCGGCACCTGCGCCGAAGACGCCTTGCTGGCGTACTCGATCGACCCGGACAGCGGCGAACTGGCCCGCTTGGGAGGCATTCCATCGCCCGGAGCGCCCACCTACGTGAGTTGCGACGCCGCGGTACGAACCGCCTTCGTCGCCTCGTACCGCGGCAACCTGCTGGCCACCTTCCCGCTCGACGACAACGGTGTGCCGGCGGGCCCGGGCCAGGTCGAGGCGGATTTGCCGCGCGCCCACGCCGCGCTGACCGACCGGAGCAACCGCTGGCTGCTGGTACCTCTGCTCGGTGCCGAGGAAATCAGCGTCTTCGCACTCGCCGGCGACGGGCGCATTGCACCGCATTCAGTGGTACAGGCACGCACGGGGAGCGGGCCGCGGCATCTGGTGATCTCGTCGGACAATCGCCACGTGCATTGCCTGAACGAACTGGACGGCAGTGTCGACCTGTATGCGTTCGACGCCGAGCGGGGCGAATTGCGACGGACGCAATCGGCAAGCATGCTGCCGGCGGCCTTTGCCGAGGCGCCGTGGGCCGCCGAACTGCGCGCGAGTCCCGATGGTCGACTGCTCTTCGCGACGGACCGGCGATCGAGTACGCTGGCGGTCCTGTCGACCGACGGACAACTCGCCCCGCTCGGTAGCCATGCGACGGAGACGCAGCCGCGCGGGATGGCGATCGATCCGTCCGGCCGCTGGCTGGTGGTCGCCGGCCAGTTGTCGGGATACCTCACGGTGTATGAGGTCGACCGGCAGTCCGGCGGACTGCAGGCGCGGCATCGTCATGCCACCGGTGACGATCCGATCTGCGTCGAAATCGTTTCACTCGAATAACAAACATAACAAACAGCAGCTCAATTCGGAGAGACCAGGGAACATGAACAAAACCTCGCGCGACGGATTCACCAGCACCTTCGGCGTCTTGCTGGCCACCCTCGGCTCGGCCGTCGGTCTCGGGAACATCTGGAAATTCCCCTCGCTGACTGGGATGAACGGCGGCGCCGGTTTTCTTCTGGTTTACCTGCTGGCGACCCTGCTGATCGGCTTGCCGGTGATGATCGTCGAGACGATGCTCGGCCGCGCGGCGCGCGCCAACGCCATTACCACCTTCGATCGCGTGGCCCCGCGCGGGCAATGGTGGTGGAAAATCATCGGCTGGATGGGCTTCCTCGCGGCGCTCTTCATCATGTCCTTCTATTCGGAAGTGGCCGGCTGGGTCTATGCCTACGTTTTCAAGGCGGCGACCGGCGCGATTTCGACGACCGATCCGAAAGCCGCCGGCGCCACGTTCGGAGCACTGGTATCGAATCCCGTTACCTCGCTCGTCTGGCAGTGGGTCGTGCTCGGCCTCACCGGCAGCATCATCATGCTCGGCGTGGCGAAGGGCATCGAGGCGGTCGCGCGCAAGCTGATGCCGCTGCTGTTCATCCTGCTGCTCGTGCTCTGCGTGCGCAGCCTGACGCTGCCCGGCGGCGCGGTGCCGGGGCTGACCTTCCTGTTCAGCCCGGACCTCGCCAAGATCACCCCGGCCGTGATCCTCACCGCGCTCGGTCTGGCCTTCTTCAAGCTGTCGATCGGCATGGGCTGCATGCTGACCTACGGCAGCTACTTCCGCGACGACCAGAACATTCCGGCGACAGCAACGCGGGTGATGCTCGCCGACCTGTCGGTTTCGCTGCTCGCCGGCATCGCCATCTTTCCCGCCGTGTTCGCCTTCGGTTTTGAGCCGGCGGCCGGCCCGTCGCTGGTGTTCATGACCATCCCGGCGGTATTCACCTCGATGCCCGGCGGCACGGTATTCATGACCATCTTCTTCGTGCTCACCGCGGTGGCCAGCGTCGGCGCCATTCTCTCGCTGCTCGAGGTACCGGTCGCCATCCTCTCCGAACGGTTCGGCTGCGGGCGCAAACGCGCTTCGCTCTACACCATCCTGGCGATTGCCCTTGTCGGCGCGCCAGCCGCGCTGTCACAGAGCCTGACGGCAGAGACGAAGATTTTCGGGATGAATCCGTTCGACCTTTACGACTTCCTCAGTTCGAACGTGATGCTGCCGCTCGGCGGCATCCTGATCTGCCTGTTTGCCGGCTGGGTCTATGGCCTGCCGCAATTGCAGAAACAGCTCGGCAATGACGGCCAACTATCCAACGGCGGGCTGGTCCGGGCGGTCTTCTTCCTGGTGCGCTACGTCTCGCCGCTACTGATCGGCATCGTGCTGCTGCACGGGCTGAAGGTCTTTTAGGGGGCTTCGGGTTTTCCGGCGGACTGATGGGTTGATAACCTGTATCCCGACAGCCCACCGTTCGGAGTCTCTGATGAACGAGGCGCTTCTTTGTCAGATAGCTGGATCAGCCAGTGTCCAGCGTCAGCCTGCCGACTACTCCAGTCACATCATCGCCGCACTGCGCAATTGCATCGTCATGCGGAGTTCATTGATATTGTGGGCCTGGGTTCGGCCACGAGCCGCCTTATGGTGACGAATCGGAACAATGCCTAGCCATACACACTAGCAGCCAGGAATTAAGTAAACTGCCCTTGAATCTCCAGTCTCTTTCCCTATGCGCGCAATTCTCCCGCAGCGCCAATCTCCAACCTAATGAACCAAGGACAAGAACAATGAGACAAGCTGAACTGCCGGCTACTGCACTTTTGCTTGACCCGAACAACTATCGTTTCCATGAACTGGAAAACTACGTTGAAGCGGCGGAAGACCGATTCGCCGAAGATGCAGTTCAAAATCGTGCCCAGCAGCGGCTACGGCAGGAAGAGGGTATCCAGGAACTGAAGAACTCGATTGTTCGAAATGGATATATCCCAATCGAGCGAATTGTTGTTAGACCGTATGTCCACGCAGAGGGCAAATACGTGGTTGTAGAAGGAAACCGACGTGCTGCTGCGGTTAAATGGATCCTCGACGACCAAGGCGCTGGCGTGAACATTCCCCAAGCGACTCTTGGCTCGATCGCCAACCTTCCGGTCGTAATCGTTGAAGAGGCCGCGCCCGACGAGGTGTTTCGCGCATCTTTGATGGGTATTCGACATGTTTCTGGAATTAGGCAATGGGGCGGCTACCAAAGGGCAAAGCTTGTCGCACATATGCGTGATACCCTACAGCTGGACAGCGGCGAGGTGTCCGATCGTCTTGGCATGTCCACAAACGAGGCAAATCGGCGATACCGCGCGTTCCAAGCGCTTCGGCAAATGCAAACGGATGAGGAATTCGCAGATTTCGCAACGCCATCAATGTACGCGATTTTCCATGAAGCGGTTTCTCTGACCGCCGTGAAGGCTTGGCTCGATTGGCACGACGTCGAGGGTAAGTTTTGCAACGAGGAAACCCGCACTCAATTTTACGAATTGATCACGCCCCGAGAAGATGAAGAAGGGCGCAAGCTAGACCCTAAAATTACATCTTATTCCCAGGTTCGCGAGTTGCGATCAATCCTCGACAAACCCGAGGCAAAACGAATCCTGCTTGATCCATCTCGGCCGTTCGTCGAAGCCGTGGGTATCGCGAAACAGGAGGAATTCGCGAGGCTCTGGGTTTCGTCAGTAGCCGAGGCCATTTCGTCTCTTGAATCTCTTGGAGTAAAAGAACTCAAGGACCTTCAGCAGACCGAGGTTGACTCCCTAAAGAAGCTGCGCGATTTGGCGAACGAGCGACTTCAAGATTACGCAGCGTTGACTGGAAAACAGGTCTGACATGCGGCGTGGGCCGGTAACTGTAGCAGACTTGATCCAGGGAGAGCTACAGCTCGACGCGCCACCAAGAAGAGCAAGGGAGATTATTTCGGAATTTGCTCTAGCGCGCGGGTGGGTCGATAGTGCTCAGGAAGCACAGGAACTTGGCGAACGCTGGGAAGGAGGCGTACTGTCGCGCCTTCGGGCAACCCACAGCGAGTACAACAGTGTTGGTCGACCAACGACGTTTGCCTTTAATTCATCTTCGGATTATCTCGTTCAGGGAGCTTGCTTTGTTGAAGGGCTAGACTCCCCCGAACTTGCAGAAAAGAAAGCGCGAAGACTCAAACATTCTGACTATCGTGCCGTGTTGAAGAGCCTTAGACCCAACCAGTTTGAGTCCTTATGCGGCAAACTCATTGGGCTCCTAGGCGTAAACGACCCTGTCGTAACGAGGTCATCCGCGGATGAAGGAATCGATTTTTTTGGAAAACTTTCGCTCGGTGGCTTTTTCTACCCGGATGATTTGACACCTACGGTGCAGCAGCAGCTGGATATCTGGCTTGTTGGGCAAGCGAAACACTATCAAGAAACGCAGGCTGGCACTCCAGAACTGCGGGAGCTCGTTGGGTCTGTAGAACTCGGGCGCGCCAAGACATTCGGTAGCGCTCGTTCCCCCCTTGAAGCGATGGACATTCGTGTGGCCGACCCTGTATTTTTGATCTTTGTCACGACTGGAACTATCAGCGCGAATGGCTGGACGCTCCTTAAGCGATCGGGCGTGATCGGGTTCGATGGCGAAATGGTCGCTGCGTTTCTCGCTGATCGTGGTGCTGGCATCGACGGATGTGGGCTTCTCCACAGAAAACTTTATCGCGTGGTTGGACACGTGACGTAATTGCAAGGCCGCTCTCTATTTGATTGGCTAGTTCAGTTGGGCGCTTATGAAGAATGCCCGCGATTCTGAATTTCGGAACGTCTGCTTCGGGTCGAACCCGCTCTTTAGTCCACGCGCCAGCGCTTTGCAGAAAAAAGCGCAGCACGCGGAACACCTTGAGGTTAGGCGCAGCCTAATTCAGTCCTTGTATAGGCCGCGCAACAGAGCGATTTCCGCAGCGAAGCCCGGCAGTTCGTTCGGCGTTTCCAGCAGGAACGGCAGATGACGCAGCGTGGGATGGTTGATGATGCGCCCGATCGCGTCCAGGCCGAGATACCCGTGACCGATGCGCTCGTGGCGGTCCTTGCGGGCGCCGCGCGGATTCATGCTGTCGTTGAGGTGGATGGCGTGCAGACGGCCGAGACCGATCACCCGGTCGAAGTGTTCCAGCACCCCGTCGAGGTCGTCGACCAGGTCGTAGCCGGCGTCGTGCAGGTGGCAGGTGTCGAGGCAGACCCCCATCTTTTCCTGCAGCGTGACGCCGTCGAGGATGCGGCGGAGTTCCTCGAAGCTGCGCCCGACTTCGCTGCCCTTGCCGGCCATTGTTTCGAGCAGCACCGTCGTGTGCAATTCCGGCGTCAGCGCGGCGTTGAGCTGGTCGACGATCAGCGCGATGCCGGCCTCTTCGCCTTGCCCGACGTGGCTGCCGGGGTGAAAATTGTACAGATTGCCCGGCAGCCGCTCCATACGCGCCAGGTCGTCAATCATCGTCTCCAGCGCGAAATTGCGCGTTTTCGGATCGGCCGAACACGGATTCAGGGTATAGGGCGCGTGCGCCAGCAGCTTGCCGAAACCGTGTTCGGCCGCCAAGGCCAGAAAGGCGTCGATGTCCGCCTGATCGATATCCTTGGCCTTGCCGCCACGCGGGTTGCGGGTGAAGAACTGGAAGGTATTGGCGCCGATCGCCAGCGCGTCGCGGCCCATGGCGAGAAAGCCGTTGGCCACGGAGAGGTGGCAGCCGATGTTGAACATCAGGCGACGCCCGCGCTGTGCGCCTGCTTGTCCGCCCAATAGCTGCTGCGCACCATCGGCCCGCAGGCGGCACCGGAGAAGCCCATCCTCTTCGCTTCGTCCTCGTACATCTTGAAGGTATCCGGATGCACGTAGCGGGTGACCGGCAGGTGGTGCGTCGACGGGGCGAGGTACTGGCCGATGGTCAGCATCTCGACGCCGTGGGCGCGCAGGTCGCGCATGACTTCCAGGATTTCCTCGTCGGTCTCGCCGAGGCCGACCATCAGGCCGGACTTGGTCGGAACCTGCGGGTAGCGCGCCTTGAACTGCCTGAGGAATTCCAGCGAGTGCGTGTAGTCGGCGCCGGGGCGGGCCTGCTTGTACAGGCGCGGCACGGTTTCGAGGTTGTGGTTGAGCACGTCGGGCAGGGCGCGGCCGAGTACGTCGATGGCCACCTCCATGCGCCCGCGGAAGTCGGGCACCAGCGTTTCGATGGTCGTTGCCGGGGATTGCGCGCGCACGGCGGCGATGACGTCGGCGAAGTGGCCGGCGCCGCCGTCGCGCAGGTCGTCGCGGTCGACGCTGGTGATCACCACGTAGCGCAGCTTGAGATTGGCCACGCTCTCGGCGAGGTTGGCCGGCTCGTCAGGATCGGGCGGTAGCGGCTTGCCGTGGCCGACGTCGCAGAACGGGCAGCGGCGCGTGCAGATGTCGCCGAGGATCATGAAGGTGGCGGTGCCGCGCCCGAAGCATTCGCCGATGTTCGGGCAGGCGGCTTCCTCACAGACGGTGTGCAGCTTCTGCTCGCGCAGCATGCGCTTGATCTCGCCGAAGCGGCCGACCTCGTTGCCGGCCTTGACGCGGATCCACGCCGGCTTTTTCAGCGGCGTGTCGACGGGAACGATCTTGATCGGAATGCGTGCAGTCTTCAGTTCGCCCTTCTGTTTGACGCCGGCGATTTTCGTGGCGGGTGGCGTGGTGGTTTCGGTCATGAGGGTTCCAGCGGGTTTTACAGTAATTGGATCAGGTGTCGGATAAGCGCCTCGGCGGCCTGCGCCGGCGTGAGTTGAACGCCGAGGTCGCGCAGTTGCGTGACAGGCATGCCGGCGTAGCCACAGGGGTTGATCGCCGAAAACGGCGCGAGTTCCATCGCGACGTTCAGCGACAGGCCGTGATAGCTGCAGCCGCGACGGATGCGCAGGCCGAGCGCAGCGATCTTGGCCGGGTAGTCGGCGTTGCCGCCCTGCGGCACATAGACGCCGGGGGCGCCGTCCAGGCGGGTAGCGTCGACGCCCAGTTCCGCAAGCAGGTCGATGATCGCCTGTTCCATGCAGCTGACCAGTTCGCGCACCTTGAGACCGCGCCGGTTGAGGTCGAGCAGCAGGTAGATGACCACCTGACCGGGGCCGTGATAGGTGATCTGCCCGCCACGGTCGATCTTCACCAGAGGGATGCCGTTGTCGGCCAGGAGGTGTTCGGGCTTGCCGGCCTGGCCGAGCGTGTAGACCGACGGATGTTCGCAGACCCAGAGCTCGTCGGCTGTCGATTCGTTGCGGGCGGACGTGAAGTCGATCATCGCCCGCCAGGTCGGCTCGTAGTCGACCCGGCCCAGCTGGCGGACGGAAATCGGCGTGCCGGCCATCCAGGCCTAGAGCACGACCTTGACCAGCGGGTGTCCGCTTAGCTCGCGGTACAGCGCGTCGAGTTGCGCCTTCGAGGTGGCGGTAATCGTGCAGGTCAGGCTGACGTACTTGCCGCCGGACGAGGCGCGCATTTCCATCGTCGCGCCGTCGAAGTCCGGCGCGTGGCGGAGGACAATCTCGAGCACCGTATCAGCCAGCGCGCCGCCGGCCAGTCCCATGATCTTCAGCGGGAAGGCGCAGGGGAATTCGAGCAGTGTCTCCGATTGTCCCTTCTGTTCAGGCATCGCAGTGCCTCATCACGCCTTCGCGGAAGGCGCAGAACCAGTCGTGCATGCGCTTCGTCACCGGGCCGGGCTTGCCGGCGGTTTCGCCGTGGCCGACCGGGCGGCCGTCGAGCGTGACCACGGCCAGCACTTCCTTGGTCGAGGAGGTCAGCCACACTTCGTCGGCGCTGCGCAGTTCCTCTTCGCTGACCGGCCGGACCTCGTAGGCAGCCTTGTGCTCCTCGGCAAGTTCGAGCACCACGTCGCAGGTGATGCCGGGCAGGATGCGGTGATCCTGCGGTGGCGTGAGGATAACGCCGTCGCGCACGACGAAGACGTTGGTCGACGAGCCCTCGGTCAGGTATCCGTCGCGCAGCATGATCGTCTCGGCCGCGCCGATGTCGGCGGAGAGCTGGCGGGTCAGGACGTTCGGCAGCAGCGCGACGGTCTTGATGTCGCAACGCGCCCAGCGGATATCCGGCGCAGTGATCGCCGCGACGCCTGTCTCGCGCAGCGCGTCGGACGGGCCGACCAGCGGCGCGCTGAACAGGAAGACCGTCGGCGCCACGCCGGGCGGGAAGCACGGGTCGCGCTTGACGTCGGCGCCACGGGTGACCTGGATATACACGGTCTGGTCGGCAAACTCGGTCTCCGCGATCAGGCGCAGGATGATCGCCTTCCATTCGGCATTGCTGTGCGGATTCACCAGGCGGATGCCGTCGAGCGAATCCTGCAGCCGACGCAGGTGCTCGTCGAGGCGGAACGGGCAGCGGGAATAAACGGGGATGACCTCGTAAATCCCGTCGGAATAGAGGAAGCCGCGATCGAGCGGCGAAATGCGCGCTTCGGAAAGCGGCAGGAACTGCCCGTTCAGGTACGCCTTCATGCGAACTCTCCTAGTTGAACCACAGGCGAATGCTGTCGATCGCCCGCCCGAAGATGCCGGCGACCGGCACCGACTCCACGGCGACCACCGGATACTCGCCGAAGGGCTTGCCGTCGACCAAGACCTTGAGCGTGCCGATCGGCTGGCCGGCCGCGACCGGGGCCATCAGCGGCTGCTGCGAGACCAGTTCGGTGGTCAGGCGCGAGGAAAAACCCTTGGGAATCGAAATGACGAAATCGTTCTGGAAGCCGGCTTTCACTGTCGGCGTGGCGCCTTTCCAGACTCTCAGATTGGATACGGCCTGATCCTTGGCGTAGAGGCGCACGGCCTCGTAGAACTGGAAGCCGTAGTTGAGCAGCTTGAGCGACTCCTGCGTGCGCACCGCGTCGGACGCCGTGCCGAGCACGACCGACAGCAGGCGGCGGTCGCCGCGTTTGGCCGAGGAGATCAGGCAGTAGCCGGCGGCCTCGGTGTGGCCGGTCTTGACCCCGTCGACGGTCGGGTCGATCCACAGCAGGCGGTTGCGGTTCGGCTGGGTGATGTTGTTGTAGCGGAATTCCTTGATCGAGTAGTACTTGGCGTATTCCTCGGGGAAATCGCGGATCAATGCGGTGGCGAGGATGGAGAGATCGCGTGCAGTGGTGTAGTGCTGCGGATCGGGCATACCGGCGGCGTTGCGGAAGCTCGAATTCTTCATGCCGAGGCGCTGCGCCTCGCGGTTCATCATCTGCGCGAAATTGTCCTCGCTGCCGGCGATCGCCTCGGCCAGCGCGACGCAGGCGTCGTTGCCCGACTGGACGATCATGCCCTTGATCAGGTCTTCCACCGCGACCTGGGTGTTGACCTTGATGAACATGCGCGAGCCCTGGGATTTCCAGGCCTTTTCCGAGACCGGCACGGTCTGGTCGATCTTGATCGTACCCTGCTTGATCGCTGCGAAGGTGAGATACGCGGTCATCAGCTTGGTCAGCGAGGCCGGCTCCAGACGCTCGTCGGCGGCCTGGGCGGCGAGTTCCTGGCCAGAGGCCGATTCGATCAGCAGCCAGGACTTGGCGGCCAGCGCGGGCGGAGTCGGCATCTGCTGCGCGGACGCCAGCAGCGGCAGGAGCAGGAAGGACAGGAACAGCGAACGCAGCATGGTCATGAGGGCAAGAATCCGGTAAAGATTGCGAAGGGAAAGATTATAACAACCGGTTTTTCCCCTCTCCGGCCGGAGCGCAACCGTTTTTTGTAACGGGACGTAATTGGGATAGGGGGCAGTCATTATAGACTGCGCCCCTCCCACACCACCCGGCATGCGGGTCCGCACCGGGCGGTTGGCATGGTTGAGGTCATACGCAGGCAAACCCTCCTGCACATGCCTGGTTTCGCCAATTCGAGTTCGGCAAGATTGATTGTCTCGCTGCCAGGCCATTGAGGACTTCATCCTCGCTGGGTTTATGGCGAGCTTCGCACAGGAACATCTGAGACCCCTCGCTCTTGATAACTCGGTGATTACACCTCCCATGCCTTCGGCCCTTCGCTCCAGACTGGCAGCTACTATGGCCTCTGCTG
>NZ_JCANUT010000012.1:0-75127 GCF_059569095.1 Propionivibrio pelophilus DSM 12018
GGCCTGTAGGCTGAACCGATTGGCAGTTGCCCGGACTTCTTTCATGCGTCCGTGTCCAGGCAGTACCTTATCGGCAATCGTCACTAGCCCCGCCCGCTCCAGCTCATCAACGTCGCGCTTCACGGCGCTGCGGTCTCGATGCAGTCGTTCGGAAATCTGCGTAATCGATCCCGGCATTTCTTTCACTGCCCGGAACAGCGCCAAGCGAGCCGCCGTAATGAGCTTCATCACGTCAGCCGGGTCTTCAAAGCTGATAATGCGCTCATCAGGTAGCTGTTCGCCACGATCCGCCGCCTTGGCCAACTGACGGCCACGCTTGAAGAAATCTTCTTCCGTCCCGGTCTTGATGGTGAGCTTGGTCATTTGCTGTCCTTCAGTGCAATCCAGTCTTGTTCAAAACGATCTTCAGTGTCTTCGAAGCTGACAAACTCAATAGGTTCCACGACGCCGAAATAGTGGCGATGGTGTCCGTCATGGGCGTTGTCGTAACCCACAACACGCCCATTGTCACCAGCATGGATGTTGTGATTGATGTAGGCGAGGTTGTACCGAGTGATCTTCCCCGTGACCTCATCAACCCAGATTTCCCGGCGCAGTTTTCCATTCCCTCGCTTGTCGGAAATCTTGTGGGATTCATCGATGATTTTTACGTCAGCCATGATTTATCATATCACGGCTGGTAAAAACCGAAAATCTGCGCCCTGTGGTTTTTCGTTTCGCGTTGGCGACATTCAAGGTGTCACCAACCAACAGGAGCCCCAGATGAAGCTACTCAAACCCTCCACGTCGTTTTCCACACTTCCCATTAAAGTAGGCGCCGACCTAGCCAAGCGGCTAGTTGCCGTCCAAGCAGCCGCGCGCGATCGCGGCCTCACGCTCGATATCGACGCGCCCCTTGCAAGGGCGCTAACGCGCCTCGTTAAGCAAGCCGAGGCGGAACTTAACCTCACCTATTCCCTTGGCCAGGAAAACCCGCCAGAGCCCCCCGCAGGGGCGCTGGCGGCATCGGAAGGTTTTGGCGGAGGGGAACAGTCATGAGCGCCAGGCCCGACGACGAAGGCGACGACCACCAAGAACCAACCGCTGAAGAGTTGGAAGCCGGCCAACGCGAAGCGGAAGCGCTGCGGCAGAAAGTCTTCGACACCTGCAAAACGCAAGGGCGATGCAATCAGCCTTGGTCTTTTACTTGGCGTTATAAAGTGCCAGACGAGCTCAAGCGAGAGAAATGCAAAGGCGTCTGCCATTGCGAAGCGCATCAGCGTCGGCCAGTCACGTTTTTGTGTGACTTCACCGAAGACAAAACAATTACCATCTCTTAACCACCATCGAGGCAGCCGCGCAGAAGCGCAGCCAAACCCCCAGGGGGCGCAGCCCCCTGGACCCCCAAATCAAAAGCACAATGATTGACCGATAAAGCCGGCCAATCATCACACATCACGCAGCCTCCCGGCTGCACCCCTGCCGCCTGACTGGCGGCGAAGCCTTGCGGGGCAAGGCTTCCCGATGCATCACCCCATGCAGCATATTTTGCTGCATATGTGCAGCACCACAGCATAAAACCCTTGATCCCAATGGCTTTTTTCCCGCCGTGGCCGTGATGCATTTCGCGCGGGCGCCATTCTTAGTGTTTCCATCAAAAAAGGAGTGGTGTTTATGCCCAAACCAAAGCGCGCTTCCGTTCCGTTATCAGCAGAAATCCAGCGTGAACTTCGCGTTATGTCTGCCGAAAACGGACGCTCAACCGCATCGAATCTGGCCGATTTGATCGAAGCCGGATTGCAAAAAACGGACGTTTCCCAGCAACTAAACAACCTCAGAAACCAACTACAAACCCATCAACCCGAGAGCGTAAACGATGCCGAAATCCTGCCAAAAATCGAAAAAATCCTCAACGGTTTCCGTGCAGAAATCGCTGAAAAACTCGCAAAAACCGGAACAGAAAACCGCAACCAAGACGGCGTCTTTCTCCCCGAAGCGGCCGCCGCTTTGCTGTTTGAAGAAGCGTTTTTCTCTGCGAAGCTGAGTGCGGAAATCGTCGTCAACGCGTTACCCGGATCCCCCCCCAAACCCCCCGGCCAACTCATCTCGGCAGCGCGTCAAAAAGCAAAAGCCGCAATGGCTGACCTCATTAAATTGTGTCAGGAGCAACCATGAACAGCCTAAAAAAACTGTTGTTGATCGTCGTCGCTCTTGCGACATTCACCACACTTTTTTATAACCTGGTGTGGTCCCCGGAATGGCAAGTCAAGCACTGGCCGGAGACGCGGATCCGCGCTGAATACATCACAGCGACCGTAAAACAGGCGCTAAACACCAACAACCCCGCGCCCGATTTCGTTGCGTTCAGCGAACACAAAGACGTTGAAAAATCGATTTTCCTGCGCGTTTTGCTCAGCCTTTTCATTACTGTTGTGCTCGTCGCTGCACTGAATTTTGTTCCGCTGCTGGCTGGCTGGGGAAAAACCGAACGCCTCCGCGGTTCTCAACTGGTGCCCGTTCCCCAGTTGAAACGGCTGATTTGGTGGCGTGAGCACAAAAAAACGATTGGCATTTTTGCCATGTACATGCTCATCGGCGTCTGCCTCACGGCTTTCATTGCCTATAAAACGGGATCGATTTTTTCGATGCTCGGCGCGTTTTCAGCGGTCGGATTGTTTCTTTTTGCGCAATACATGAGCGCCGGAACGTTGCGCTCCGCTCAAAAAGTGAATATCGGCGGGGTGCCGATTCCTCTTGAACTTGAAGGCCGCCACATCCTGGTTGAAGGCACAACCGGTGCCGGCAAGTCGCAAGCGATTTATCAACTGATCGCCGCCGCGCGTGCGCGGGGCGATCGCGGCCTCGTTATGGACATCGGCGGCGCGTGTGCCAAACGCTTTCAGAGAAAGCATGACCTGCGCCTTGCCTTTGCTGGTGATGGCTTGAAATGGAATCCTTTCCTTGAAGTGAGATCGGCATTTGATTATCCAGAACTCGCCCGCGCCGCCATCCCGGAAGGCCAAGGCAGTGGCAAATCCTGGCACGAAAACGCCCGCCTGTTGTTCATGACCGTGTTTCAGAAGCTCTATGAAACCGGCGATCACTCGATTGAAAAGCTGCTTTATTACGTCAACCATGCGCCGATGGAAGAGCTAGGGCCATTTATTGAAGGCACCGCCGCCGCGGTCTTTGGGCAGAAGAACAACGAAACCGTGTTACAAAACACCCGCTCGGTTGCAGTCTCCTGCCTGCAATCCTGGGCCTTCTTGCCGGACGGCGGCGAGTTTTCAATCCGGGAGTGGATCCGCGCCAGCAAGCCGGGGCAATGGCTCTTTATCCAGTACAAAGACGATCAGATTGCCGCAATTCGGCAGCTGTTGGCGTGTTGGCTGCAATTGGCGATCACCGAAACGCTCAGCCTCGATGAAGAGAAGACCGTGCCGACATGGTTTATAGCGGATGAGTTTGACACCCTTGGGCAAGTCACCTCAGCGAAAGACGCGCTGACGAAACTACGTCGTTTTAATGGCCGGTGTCTCTTTGGCATTCAGACCGTAGCGCAGCCATGGGCGACCTACGGCCGCGAAATCGCCCAGGTATTACTCAGTTGCTTGTCGACAAAGCTCTATCTGCGCGCTGGGGATACCGACACCGCCGAATACTGCTCAAAGTCGCTCGGTGATGAGGAATTGCTTCGCAGCGAGCAAAGCCGCTCACGGCGCGGCCTACTGGGCCTTGGTGGGGATCCGTCGCGCAGCTCGGCGGATCGGCACGTTATAAATAAAATCGTGTTGCCGTCGGAACTTGAGCGTCTGCCTGATTTGGTTGGCTATCTGTCCATTGCAGGTGATTTCCCCATTGCAAAAGTGAAAATCCCCGTCTACAAGAAATAGCGTTTCGCCCCCTCGCCATTCTGAGTGTGTCCTTAATTGAATGGCGAGGTTTTCATGATCAACTGCAAAAACGTAGGTGCAGCCCAAGCAGAGAGTTACTACCGGGCTGACGACTATTACACCCAAGGCGATCCTCGCTGGCACTGAATAGCACGATCCCTTTCAAGCAACTGGACGGCGTAACCCCGCCGCGCGCTGAATCGGCTGGGGCGGCGTTAGCTTTTGCCGTCGCGCACCTGTCGGAGCGGGAAGCGGCGTGGACGGATGCCGAGTTGCAGCGCGCGGCGCTGGATGTTGGTTGGGGCTCTGCCTCGTGGAAAGATATTCAGCTGGCAACGGCACGCGCTGAGCTGAAAAGCCAGGTCATTCGAAAATTTGACGGCACCTTGACCACTGAGGCCGCGCAGCTCCGCGAGAAGAAAATCCTGCAAATCGAAGAACGGGGCCGCGGCACCGTTCCGGCGCTCGCGTCTGATCCTGTTGGCCTGCGTGCGGAACTGGAAAAAACGATTCTCAACGATCGGCAGCGCGGCGCGGTTGAAGCGATGTTGACCACTAAAAATCGCATTGCCGGTATTCAAGGGCTGGCCGGCGTTGGTAAAACGACGCTGCTTGATGAATTCCGCAAACACGCCGAAAACGCCGGTTTCCGGCTGGAAGGCGTCGCGCCGTCGCATAGTGCGGTGAAGGCGTTAGGCGAGGCGGGAATTGAAGGCAAGACGCTGCAAAGCTGGGAAGCGTCGGGCGGAAAACTCGACGACCGCACAATCCTGGTCGTTGATGAGTCGTCGCTGGTGAGTGCGAAACAGATGCACTTTGTTCTGAAACAAGCGGAGCGTTCCGGCGCCCGCGTCGTCCTGGTGGGCGATTCGGGGCAATATCAAGCCGTCGACGCCGGTAAGGCGTTTGCCCAACTGCAAAACGCCGGGATGCAGGTAGCGGTCGTTGACAAGATGCTGCGGCAGCAAGTGGACGAGCTGCGCGCGGTCGCCAAGCTGACCGCGGAAGGCAAGGGCGCGGAGGCGTTGTTGCGCCTGGGTGAGAAGGTGCAGGAAATCGGCAGCCGGGAAGATCGGCATCAAGCGATCGCAGCGCATTTTGCCCAGCTATCCGCCGATGACCGGAAAGATACGTTGATTTTGACCGGCTCGAACGCGGATCGACGCTCGCTGAATGCAGGTGTACGGTCTGTGCTCGGCCTGGCCGGAACGGGGGTAGAGGTTCAAGTCTTCGAGCGCGGCGACTTGACCTCCGCTCAGCAGCAACGGGCGGCGAGTTATCAAGTCGGTGACGCGTTACGCTTTGAAAAGGATTACCGGAGCCTTGGCGCCTGCCGTGGCGATGTCTGTAAAGTCGTGGACATCGATGTCAATCAAGTCGTGATTCAACATGTGGACGGCCGGCAAGCCCGCTTTGAGCCTGCGCTATTGTCTGGCAAGGGCTTTACCGTGGGCCGGGCGGAAGCGCGCGAGCTGGCCGCGGGGGATCGCGTGCGGGTGACGGGCGATATTGCCGCCCTGGACGACAAAACGACGCTTCGCAACGGGCAGCGAGCGTTGATCGTGTCGGCATCCGGCGATCGGTTAGCGGGCATTACGCGATTGACTAATTCACTGTCAGCTAAGGGGCGCTATGTAAACCTCTCCATAGCGACCCAATCCGGAAGTTCATCACCGTGACGACCCAATGGCCGGTTACTGAACTGAGAAGTCACTTTCCGCCTCAGAACGAGCAGCAGGTTCTTTTTCACGGTAGGTCTATTCGTTCTCAAACGGATGCGACGCATAATGTCGCATAGCCGGGCGAAACTACGTGTCATCGCTCTTACGGAAACACATCGACATGACATCGCAAGAAACCGTTCGGGACGTACTCAGAACGCTTGTTGCCAGGCAATGCTTCCCGCTCTGGGACTCTTTCGAAACCTATGAAAGAGCTTTGGGTGCGCAGTGCCCAGATCGCTCACGGGAGATTGCGTTGATTGTGTTAGCGCTCCAGAACGGAATTGTGAGCGAAATGTTTCGGTTACGGAACCGCCTCATTCTATCCATCCTCCTTCCGAAGCTCATTCGCTGGCTGGAACGTCAAAGCGATCTGACGCAACACGAGGCGAAATGGGCCGTAGACTCGTGGGCGATAGCGTTGGGACTTTTGCCTTTTGAGGACGAGGAGCTGAGCGATTAATCCCCTTCTATTGAATAAAGAAAAAACCAGGCAAATCAAAACAGGGTTTTCCGACGCCTTCCGAGCAGTAACGTTCATTCCGATACGGTTTTCTCGGGAGCTACCACATAAACGAATCAGCTGGAACAAGAGAGCACGGCTGACAGGTTCGGGAGGCTGGGCTTCTCACTATCCAGGCTAGCTAAAGGCTCTAACTTATGAGTTGGTCAGGAAATAGATATGACACCCCGATCGTAGGATTTGGAAGCACTGCTCATGAAATTATTAGACAGCAATATTCGTCGCCTATCGGGCAGTTCCTCATGCAATTGGATCGTCCCAGAAACACACTCTCACCGTGGCTACGCGACAATGGCGAGCATGAGCTTGTTCGTCGGTCACAACATATTCTGATGCTGGCAGACGATGACGCATTGGATCAGATCATCGCTTACTTAGGCAAAACACGACTAGCGATCAGATCTGATCCTGAATCATTCGTTACGTTGATTCTCATTGGCAGTGACTGCCTGAGAAATGTTGCCTTGGACGAGATCAAAGTGCTTCTTGGTCCTGCGCACGTTGTTCTACGCTTTTCCCGTAACCGCAAAGAATGGTTTCCGATCGAAAAAGTCAGCCAAGTTCTGAAGGTGCTTGTTCTTCCAATGCACCTTGACGAGGTCGTTGACTTCGATCTCGCAGCAGACTATCGGGATGTCTTTGCGAACGTTGGTGGACCAATTTCGGTCGCTGAATGGTTGATTGATGTTCGCTATGCGAAACCTCTTAAGGAGTTCTATAGATTTCTTGGATCGAGCAAGTTCTGGTCTATTTGCAATCAATCCTCGGCTTTTGTTTCACTACGAGGTAATGCCAGCTTACCCCTCCGTTTCAATCGGAGACTGGATGTCCTTGGCCGGGTGCATGAGCATATACGGTCTCCGGAAAAACTAACCTTGTCCATCTGTAATGACACTACACTTCCTCCGACTGTTGTAGCCTTTACGCTCTTTTCGGCGCGGAACTGCTGCGTCTAAGACGTTAGGACTGGCATTATTGACCATCGGTACCAATTACGTTCGGCAGATGTCGCGATGAGACGCATTGTGTCGCAACGGCCTGGAAAATTGAATTTATAGAGAAGAGCATCATCCATGGCCAGGCGAGCGAGAGTATCCAAGGAATCAGAGCTACGGGAGGTGCCACTCATTCGACCATGGCTGTTGCGCATATTAGTCACCCTTGGCAGACAGCGCGATTTTGCGCAATACCATGACTTTACTGACGATGCTTTGCAGGGAGTTGCTAACGTCGTTCGGCCAGAACTGGCAAATATTGTCTGGGACCAGAGCGCACCCAAAAGCGCCTGTGTGTCGACAGACATTTAGTGTTTCGCAAGGCATTATCTATGCGCAAAGAACTTGATGATCTGCTCTGCGAACGCTATCCCGATTTGTTTCGCGATAGACGCGCCAGTCCCCTCGAAAGCGGCATGTGCTATGGATTCGCCTGTGGAGATGGCTGGTTCGTTCTCATTGATCGTTTGTGCGCAGCGATTTCTGCCGATGTAAAAGCGGGCAACTCATCTCCGGTGGTGGTCACTCAAGTCAAAGAAAAATTCGGACGGCTGCGCTTCCGCTTTCGCGGTGGTGATGATGGAATTCGCCACCTTGTTAGGTTAGCGGAAAATCTATCGGAAACGACCTGCGAAATCTGCGGGCGATCAAGGGTCGCTCACATCAGCGCCAATCAGGGTGTTCTTTGCGCTGAATGCCTAGCTAGGGCATGTACCTCCAACCGTTAGTGTGAACAGCTGGGTAGTGAGTTCTGGAGATAACGTTCTATGTATGACGAGCTTATCAAGCGTGCCGCTGATCTAATTCAATTAGCAGATTCACTTTTGATTACCGCTGGAGCGGGCATTGGGGTCGATTCTGGTCTTCCGGATTTTCGCGGGGAACATGGTTTTTGGAGGGCGTATCCCGCTCTCGCAGCCACTGGCACGGACTTTATGTCCATTGCCAATCCGATTGCATTTCGGATAAGACCGGAACGCGCCTGGGGGTTTTATGGCCACCGACTCGAGCTCTATCGAGCGACCGCACCGCACCAAGGATTCGGAATCCTTAAAACATGGGCAGACCAGATGAAGCATGGTTGCTTCGTCGCTACCAGCAACGTCGATGGGCAATTTCAGAAAGCCGGCTTCGATCCAGACCAGGTGTTTGAAATACATGGATCGATCCATTACCTACAGTGTCTCGACGGCTGCGATGAACAAGTTTGGTCAGCCGATTATTTGGTGCCGAGGATTGATGAAAAGCATTGTCTCTGGACCGGGCCCTTGCCAACCTGTCCATCTTGCGGCCACCTCGCTCGTCCGAACGTGCTCATGTTCGACGATTGGCAATGGCAAGAACAGCGTTACGACATTCAACGTTCAAACTATGATTTTTGGTTGAATCAGACGGAGTCTCTCGTAGTTATCGAGGTGGGTGCGGGGGTGGATATTCCGTCGATACGCCGGATAAGCGAGGGGCAAGGGGCGCCGTTAATTCGAATCAATCCCCGCCAGTCTGAGATTCCCGACGGGGCTGGCGTAAGCTTGCCGTTTGGGGCTCTTGATGCTCTGAAGATGATTAACGAGGTGCTGGATTCCTCTAGGTAGAGGAGGAGTAAGCGGGTGACCACGCCCAGTTTGATCACCCGTTTGTTTGTTGCTAGCGCGAAGGAACGATGCCAACGCTCCAGCTAACTATTTTCTTGAGGGGCTCATGCATTGTTGCAGCTATTTCTATCTCTTGCGAAGCCCAGAACAATGATGCCGTAAGCGTACTGACCGTGATCCATCCGGTCGCTCGCTCTTCGCTCCACCTTGCCGGGGAAGGTATATGCCAAGAAATCTGGCTCCTGTTCGCGACACAAAGCTAGCGCTTTGCTAATTCCCTTCTCGATATAATTATTGTCAGCATCTTCATCAAATCGTGGGATCACAAAGACCATCGCATAGGATTTGTCCATAGGGTTGCGACATAGCTTATCCACGTCTTTTTTTGCCGTTTTGACGACGACGTCAAGCCTTTTTTTCAGAGTATCGACAGATCTGACAGTCAGTTTTGCCTCAATCAGAAATCGCTGCCTCTCAGAATTCCAGATAGAGAGATCAAGTCGTCCCGGGATGATTTTAGAATCGACTGATCTCTCGACGGCGCACTCCTCAAGCGCTACCCAACCGATACTGAAAGACGCTGCGGCTAATACCCCGACATTCGTTAGCTCCTTGTATGAATAGGGAGCGTGCGTTTCTCGTGTTGTCTCAAAGGTTCTACGCACTAAACCTGTCCAAGTCTTGAGTAGTTTGCGTAGCGGCTCTCCGGCAGCGGTCGTTTCGACGTTATCTTTGATCATCATGTCCTCGTGGGGGTACTTTTACACTCAGTTAGCTTCGCAGAAAAATGTATGCGTTTGGCACTATGCACTGAAATTAATGATGTTGCTTTCCATTCGATTGAATACTGGATTCCCGCTGAACATGTGACACAGCGTCCCCAAAACCACGTAGCCACCATTTCAGCATGGCGCTATCGACGACCGTCGCCGTAATTTGCAAATGTCCGTCTTCGAGCTCGACTACATCTTGGTCAAGGGATAGAGGCGTCTCCTTCAAATGTATTCCAGCATCCCGCTTGATGCGGAATGACAGTCGCACCAACTCACCTTCGCCGAACCTGAAACGCCCATCTTCATCGTATTGCTCGAGGTCGAACTGCTTTGGCCTGTCAAATGGCAACGTCGATATCTCCGCATCAACAATACGATGAAGCGCGAGGCTCCGTTCGTTATCGTAGCCGCGATAACGGCATACAAGGTAGAGGCGCGGCCCTTGCTGCGCTAGCCCTAGCGGCATGACCTCCACCTTGTTCCGCTTATCCGCTGCATTCCGGTAATCGAGCGTCAGCCAACGATTGCTATACAAGGCTTCACTGACCGCTTCGAATACGCCGGATGCGATCTTGGGGGGCAGTAACGGCTGGGTGGTCTCCACGACGCGCACCTTTCTTGGCCATTCACGCTCTAGTCGGGCGTTACTTTCTGGCCCCAGGTTTCGATGCGCCTGAGCAAAGAAACTGTCCATCGATTTCATCAGCCGCGCCGGCAGAAGATGCTTTAGATGCTCCTCAGCCAATAGCAAAAGAAGTGATTCCTGTGGTGTAAGATTGGGCACCGCGAGTGCCTTTGCCTGCTCAAGCCAACGATAGCCGTATGGTTTACTCCGCTCGTCGCGTTCGATTTCGAAGTGCTCACTGAGCATTTCGAGCTGCCTCTGAATGGTGCGGAGATCCCTGTCGATACCGGCGTCCTTGAGCTGACGATGTAATTCGCTTGCTGTCACCATACGACCTCGGGGAATCCGACGTAACAGTTCGACGGCAAGCAGGACGGTTTCGAGGGTATCTGGACGTTTGGCCATATCAATCCTTCAGGTTTGTTCCTGTAAAAACTGACCACAGACGCACTAGCGCGTAGGTATCAAGCTCACAGTAGGCCAGCAGTTGCTTTTCGAGATCGGCCTTTCGGGGTTGGCTCGTCTGAGGAGCAATCGCTTCCTCAAATGCTTCCATAGCCATCCCACCGTTCTTTACGCCGTCAAGGACGTCGTACTGCAACTCCGGGCAGAGCGCGGGTAATACCGCTTTAATGCTCCAACTGCCCTGCTGGCTGGGGTGGTAGTAATGTTCGCGAGCTACTGGCAACAAGTCGACGATGCGTTCATTCAACGCGAGAAGGGGCCGAGCCAAACGAGGATAACGCTCCGCCAGTTCACGGATACGGGCGCTCTCGAAACCTGCGTTATAGACAAAGATCGGACCTCGTTCGCCGCAGGCTGCAATCAGTTCCTCCGCAAAAGACCTGGAGGGGTCTTTCCCAGAAAGGTCAAGAAATGCTTTGTGCCCGAGCTTTCCAGTACGTGAAAGACGGTGCGCGCTGAACTGGAAGGGAATCTGTTGGTACGGGCGCGTGCCTTTCCAGAGGGGTACGGCGAACTGGATCGTCTCGAAATCGAGAAAGTAGGCCGGCAGCTTTTGATCGGCCAATGCCTTTGCCGCCGCGGCCTGATCGAAATAGGTTTGTCCGCTGAGCGTGACTGCTTTTACACGCTGTTGCTTGCTACTGAGCAATTCGTCGGGCAGATCACGCAGTTCGATGATCTGCCGAGTCTGGATATTCGCCGTTAGCTTCGCGCCGAGAAGTCCGGGCAGCCATTGAATCGGATGTCGGGCTTGTGGTTCACCGCTCCGGCAATAGGAATGAAAGCCGCATTCATAGGGTTTGCGACACTGTCCCCCGGTCGCAATGCAAGGCTCCTTTCGCCTCAAAACGATTTGTTGCGCTTCCGCTATCCACTCCCGTACCTCCTCACCACGTTGGAACGCGTTCTCCGTAAGATCGTGTTCGACGAGGAGGCCCTCGTAGTTTTCGTTCCCCGGATAGACCCAGGAACTGTCAATATGGGCTAAAGCGATAGCGGTAAGTGGCACGCCAGCGGCGCGAGCGAGGAAGGCCTGCACTGCGGCATCGTCGCGGTGATACTCGTGGACCGAGGTAGAGGACTTGACTTCAACCATACGCCATTGCAACCGGCCGCATTTCCTGACGGGGAGCATTACGTCGGCAAAGGCCAGCCCCCCCTCTGCACGAAAACCTGCTTCAAACACCGGTTGGGCTGATAGCAGCAATTCGCTGGTTCGAGCAAAAGCCCTGTCAAAACCCTCTGCTTGCGCGTCGATCAGGACGCCCTTGCCCTTAGGATCATATAGCTGCCGAGCGATATCACCGACCTGATGCCCAACCGTGAAACTGGCTTGTGTTGCCGCGGAATCCTCACGTAACTCCGGACGATGCACCTCAAGCCACAGTCGCCGTGGGCACTGCCGAAAAGCCATAAGCCGGGATTTCGAAAGGGGGCGCATTCTTTAAGCCATATTTTCCATCGATTATGCCACGCGGGAGGGGGTCACAAAAAGCCAATCGATGACTTTGTCCCAGTCTTCATCGCACATTCTGCCTCGAGTGCCGCAACCAGTGAATCAGGTGAAGCAATGGGACGAAAACGGTGCTGGCGCAATGCAGCGGCAAAATCACCGGGGGTAAGTTGTTGCAGGCGGGTGATTCTCGTCTGTAAATATGGCTGCGGTTGCGGAAGACTCAGCCCGCCGCAATGACGACAGAGCAGCTCCCAAGACTGATCGGGGCGCAGGAAATCGAATTTCACCTTGAGGTCAAAACGCCGCAGCGCCGCCGGATCTAGGCCGTCCATCAGATTGGTCGAAGCAATAAAGACCCCTGAAAATGACTCCATCTGCGTCAGCATTTCATTGACGAGACTTACTTCCCATCCGCGTTGAGAGGTGCGTCGATCCTGAAGGAAACTGTCTATCTCATCGATCAGAAGCAACGCGCCGTCCTGCTCCGCCTGACGAAAGGCCTGCGCGATGTTCTTTTCATTCCCCCCGACCCACATGGACATCAGATCGGAGGCTCGCTTCATCAGAAGCGGGAGACCGAGTTGTTCGGCAAGCCATCGCCCATAGGCCGTCTTCCCGGTTCCGGGAGGGCCGTACAAACAGAGTCTGCCCGCTCGTGCTGAAATGAGACCGGTGGTGACATGGGCGAGATCGGCATCGGCATGGATGAACACCGGATCATAGATTTCGGGCAAGTGATTCGCATCGGATTCTGAGAGTGCTTTATGCCCCTGTGCAGTGAGGGTGTTGCTCATCAGCCGCTCGAAGGCTTTGGCAAGGCCGTCCTGATCGAATTCATCGCGAATAGAGCGGACGACCGATGCAGCCCTGGTAACCACCGCCGGTGCCAAAGAGTCTGCTTCGGCAATTCGACGGATTCTTTTGACATCGAGAATATCTCCACAGGCGTCGCGCAAAATACGCTCACGTTGTGCCCTAGGCGGGATGGGCAGTTCAACCACCATATCAAAGCGACGGATGAAGGCCGGATCGAGCCCGTGAATGGAATTCGACAGCCACAGCGTTGGCACGGGATTCCCTTCGAGCATTCGGTTGATCCATGATTTGTGCACCTGCGCTGTACTCTTGCGTCCAAAGAAATTGTCACCGTCGTTGAAGACGTCCTCAACTTCATCGAAAGCAATCAGCGCTTTTTTTCGGGCGAAGAAGCTCTGTGTAGCTCGAAAAGCACGCAGGCGAGATTCAGCGCTGATCGGTGCTCCGTCAGCATTTTCGCTGGCCACCTCAAAGAGATCGCAGTCCAATTCCTCCGCTAGCGTTCGCGCTAACTGAGTCTTGCCGGTGCCCGGTGCCCCATGCAAAAAGATGTTTACCCCATTCTGGTGGGCGTTAGCGGCATGTCTAAGATATGGAATCAAAATCTCGAGTGAGAAATTGATATGACTGAAATCCGGCAGACTGAGGAGCCCCCGGCCCGCCTTGGAGACCGTGCCCCGTAATAGGCTAATCGGATCGGCGTCTGAGGACACCATCAGATCCGCGAAGCTATCCGACAATAACGACAATTTGCCGCGAAGCGTACTCGCAGAACTTCGATCGATCGACACCAGACCAGAACGTTCGAGAATCCCCTCAGTACTTAGCGCAGTGCGGATTTCCGTTTCGGGCAGATTTAAAATTATCGACAGAGCACGGAAAAGTTGGATTGATGAAAGTTGCCCGAGGCAATCAGCTGCTTCATCGAGAAGTTGATCGTTCCAGAGCAATACGGCGAACTCAAGAATTCGGCAGTCTGTTGGGAGAAGCTTGAGCAGTTCGGATAACCGGCGGACGTTATTGCTCAGGCAAACAGGTGCAGCTGCGTTAACAAACTTCATTTCCGCCGAACGGTGCAATTCCCGCAGCTCAGACCGAACGGCTTTCTGGTCGTAATCCTCAGTTGCCTGAGTAGCCCAGTGTCCTAAACCAATGGCCTCGGCCAGTGAATCGTCGGTTAAATCATGGAATCTCGCGAAATTGCGATGACCGCCAAGGGCAACCAGAATACGAAGCAGCCACAGACGAATGAGCGGCTCCAAGCGTGGCTCAATTTCCTTGCTTTCTCTCGTTCGCTTGGCCATGGATGATGCTCCTTTCTATGGGATCAATTATCCAGGCTGTTGCGACACAATGTGTCGTAACGAAAGGTCTAATGGCGCCCGAGCGAAGGCTCAATTCGCAAACGTGCCTTGGCGCGGTGGCGTGTCCATGGACATAAATTTTTATGAATGGTGGTTTGCGGCCCTAATCTACTATTGGTTTGCAGGGACAGTGGTGTCCCACAGATTGCCTGCGGACCATGCGGCGGGATTCAGAGTGGAACGGCCATCTGAATGGCAGTTTCTGCTGGGCAGTAACAGGCCGCTCTTGGCCGGGTCCTGAAATTCTCACAATCAAACTGATCGCCGAAAACCGGCCATTCGATTCCGCCTGGCACAGGAAATTTAGATGTAACTGCCACGGGCAGCTGATGGCCGATGGCGGCCTGATTGTGCGCTGGTCAAGACGTTAATAATCGGTGGTCAGGCGCGATAAGAATCTCCGGTCAGTTCCAGTGCAATTGGGTGGTCAAGTGACTTGAGAATCCGCAATTGCGCCAAAACTGCACCACTTCCCCCGGTATCGTTTGGGATTGTTGGTTATTTATTGCGCCAATTTTGCGCCACTCAGCCTTAAAAAATAGCCATTACCTGAGTTGTTTAGTTGGTTATTGAATGTTGTTAGCATGGTAATAAAAAACCCGCTAAGCCTTGAGCAGAGCGGGTTTTATGGGGTTTTTCTTTGTTTGTTTTTTGGCCTCCTCGACAGGAATCGAACCTGTATCTCACGCTTAGGAGGCGCGTGCACTATCCATTATGCTACGAGGAGATCAGGGCGCGTATTCTAGCATCAGCGCCAGCGCTTTTTCCCGATCCTGCCGTATGATTCGGCTCTTTTCCGCCGAGCTGATTTCCCATGCCGCATCTGATCCTCTCCGACGCTTCGTTGGCCTACGGCCATGTTCCCTTGCTCGATCACGCCGAATTGCAGATCGATCCTGGCGAGCGGGTGGCATTGATCGGGCGCAACGGCTGCGGAAAATCCTCGCTGTTGCGCGCCCTGGCGGGGCAAGGAACGCTGGACGACGGCTCGGTGTGGCGCGAGCCGGGGATTCGCCTGGGTTATGTGCCGCAGGAACCGCCGTTCGACCCGGCGTTGAGTGTGTTCGAGGCCGTGGTCGCCGGGATGGGCGATGTCTCGGCGCTACTCGCCGAATATCACGCGGTATCGCACGCGATGGCCGAGTCGTCGGCCGATCATGACGCCTTGCTCGAACGGCTGCATCACCTGCAGGGCGAACTGGAGGCGTGCAATGCGTGGTCGTTCGAGGCGCAGGCAGAGCGGGTGATCCAGCGTTTTTCGCTTGATCCCGATGCGTCTGTCGGTACGCTTTCGGGCGGACAGAAGAAGCGGTTGGCGCTGGCGCAGGCGCTGGCGGTGACGCCGGAACTGCTGCTGCTCGACGAGCCGACCAACCACCTCGACATCGGCGCAATCGAATGGCTGGAGGAATTGCTGCTGTCGTCTGGCGTCTCGCTGGTGTTCATCACGCACGACCGACGTTTTCTGGACCGGGTGGCGACGCGCATCGTCGAACTCGACCGGGGGCATCTGCAATCCTTCCCGGGGCGCTTTGCCGATTACCAGATGCGCAAGGAGCAGATGCTGCACGACGAGACGGTGCAGAACGCGAAGTTCGACAAGTTCCTGGCGCAGGAGGAGGTTTGGATCCGCAAAGGCGTCGAGGCGCGGCGCACGCGCAACGAGGGGCGCGTGCTGAGGCTGGAACAGTTGCGCCGCGAGCGGACAGCGCGGCGGGAGCGGCAGGGCAAGGTGGATCTGGCGCTCGACGCGGGCGACAAAAGCGGCAAACTGGTCGCCGAACTGGTCAATGTGAGCAAGAGCTTCGGCGACAAGCGCGTGGTGCGCGATTTTTCCTGCCGGTTGCAGCGTGGCGACAAGATCGGCCTGATCGGTCCAAACGGTGCCGGCAAGACGACGCTGCTGCGCCTGATCCTCGGCGAGCTGACGCCGGATGCCGGCACGGTGCGCCTCGGCACCAAGCTGCAGGTAGCGTACTTCGATCAGTTCCGCACGCAGCTGGACGAGGAGGCGGCGCTGGTCGATGTGATCTCGCCGGGCTCGGATTTCGTGCAGATCGGCAACGAGCGCAAGCATGTGATCGGTTATCTAGGTGATTTTCTTTTTGCCCCGGAGCGTGCGCGTTCGCCGGTGAAGTCGTTGTCCGGCGGCGAGCGTAATCGCTTGCTGCTGGCCCGGCTGTTCGCCCGGCCTGCCAACGTGCTAGTGCTCGACGAGCCGACCAACGACCTCGACATCGACACGCTGGAACTGCTCGAACAGCTGTTGCAGGACTATCCGGGGACGCTGTTTCTGGTCAGTCACGACCGGGCCTTTCTCGACAACGTGGTGACGCAGACGATTGCCGCCGAGGGCGACGGCTTCTGGCGGGAATACGCGGGGGGGTATCAGGACTGGGCGGATTACCAGGCGAAGCGCAGGGCCGAGGAAACGTCCGTGCCGGTCAGGCGCGTCGAAACCGAGCGGGCCGAGCCGGTGGCGAAGGTGCGGGCTGACGGCAATCGCAAGCTGAGCTACAAGGAAACGCGCGAACTGGCCGAGTTGCCGGGGCGGATCAGCGCGCTGGAGGACGAGCAGAAAGAAATCGGAATCCAGCTCGAAGACCCGGCGCTGTATCAGGCCGACCCGCTGAAGGCGAATGCGCTGTCGGAACGCCTGGCCGAAATCGACGACGAACTGCTCGTCCTGCTCGAACGCTGGGAAGAACTGGAGAAGTAGTCAACCGGGGGGTCAGTAGTAATGGTTCAGCACCCAGGGAATCGCGCCCAGGGAGGCAAGGAAGATGACTACGTGAAAGCCGGACCACAGCAGGAAGCGGCGGGCCAGCTTGTTCGGGTCGAGGTTGGATAGCAGGTAGTGGCGCCCGTTGCGCGGGCAACGCAGGGTGTTTACGTCGCTATCGTTGCGGGCTTCGCGGTGCATTCGAGTGACCTCGCGCCGCGCGGCCTGCCGCGCCAGGCCCCATTCCTGCATGTCGATTTCGCCGTCGCCGTTGAGGTCGAAGCGCTCGAGCAGCGTGACCTTGTCCTTCTTCCATTCGGCGAGCAGGTCGTTCAGGTCCTGAGTGGCATCGAGATCGACCGAGCCGCCGCCGAGCGTGTGGAAGTCGCCGAGCGCATAGACCTCGTCGTTGATCAGGAGCTTCCATTCGGTGTTGCGGTAATGCCCCTCGGTCCAGGTTTCCTTGTGCCGGGTGAGAATCTCCGCGCCTTCGACATCGACCACGCAACGGCCGCTGCCGTCATCGATGATGAACGGAACGTCGCTTTCGCCGCGGCTGACCGTTTCCCATTTGTCGCCACCTTTCTTTTCCTCCACCTGATATCGGTACCACAGGCAGGGCAGACGGGTCAGGTGCGAGAGCAGCGGCGGGTGGTCGAGCGGTTGGCCCGTCCCCATCAGTTCGACGTAGCCTTGCGCGGCCGAGGCGATGCGGGAGGTCGGCGTGTCGGTGATGGCGCGACGCCGGCGCAGGGTCGACATCCAGGCGATCAGGCTGATGGCGGCGATCAGTGCGAGGCACACCGTCCAGCCTTCGCGCGATTCGGCTTTCAGCCCGATGAACAACAGGATGAGCTGGCCGCCCGAAGTGATGAACTGCGCGTAGCCCCGGCGGAGCGTGAGGATCATGCGGGAAACCGCCGGTGGTTAGCCGAAGAGTTGCTTCAGGTCTACGTCGGACTTTTCCGCAGTGGAGAATTCGAGCAACGGCTTGATCTCGAAATTGAACAGGCGGGCGATGATCGCGTCGGGGAATTGCTCGACGCGCACGTTGTTGATGTTGACCGCGTCGTTGTACAACTCCCGGCGGTCGGCGATGCCGTTCTCGAGGCTGGTAATGCGCTGCTGCAGCTGCATGAAGTGTTCGTTGGCCTTGAGTTCCGGGTAGGCTTCGGCGACGGCGAACAGGCGGCCGAGGCCCATGCGCAACGCGCCTTCCGCCTCGCCGAGCGCGCCGATGTTCTGCGTCTCGCGGGCCGACTGGACCTGCGAGCGCGCCTCGATCACGCGTTGCAGCGTTTCCTGCTCGAACTGCTTGTATTGCTTGCAGACCTCTACCAGTTTGGGCAGTTCATCGTGCCGCTGCTTGAGCAGGACATCGATGTTTGCCCAAGCCTTGGCGACGTTGTGCTTGAGCGCGACGAGCCCGTTGTAGAGCATGACGCCGTAGATGGCGGCGATGGCCAGTACGCCGAGAAAAATCATGTTGCCTATGGACATGCGGGGCTCCCAGATTGTTGCACGGTAATGGTTGGTGAAAAAGATGTGGCGAGGCCGGGTGTTATTCGCAACGCCCCGCCGGTGACGGCAGGCGGTATTGCTGCGCGGCATCGTCGGGTATGGCGAGGCGGCTGAGCAATGTGCTGCGGTCGATGTGCAGCAGCTTTTCGATGGCCGAGAAGTCGTCGGGCAGCGCCGGATCATTCCAGTCGTTCGCCGAATGGCGTGCCAGATTGACGGCCAGGATGACGTTGCGTACCCGCGCTTTTTCGGCGTTGGCGTCGTCCATCAGCATTTTGACCAGGTCCGGGAGGTGCCAGGCGTTGCACAGGGCCAGTTGCAGATCGAAGAGGCGGATGCCGAGCACCTGCTCTTGGGCGATGGCGCTGCGCAGCGTCCGGTCGGCCTGCTGGCGACCACGGACCTCGATGGCCAGGCGCGGAGCGAAACACCAGAGCAGGATCTCCGCCAGATCATGCAGCAGGGCGGCGAGGGCGACTTCCTCGACGTTCCAGTCGTGTCGCTCGAAGGCCCAGTCGTGAGCGTAGCGGGAGGCACGCTGGACGCGCCGGATGACATGCAGTACGCCGAGGAGAGCCTGTGGTTCGTCCTTGAGCAGCGCTTCGACCGTTTGCGGCGACTCGAAGCGCCGGAAGAAGGGTTCCACGCCGAGCATCATGACGGCGTTGGCGATGGTGGTGATATCCGACTGCAGGTGCTTGCCGCGGAAGGGTTGGATATAGGCGAGAACCCGGATGGCGAGCAGGGGATCCTGCAGGACGATGGCGGCAATGTCGCGCCCGGTGATCTGGTCGATGTTCTGCCGGGCCTCTTCGAGACGTCTGGCGGTCTGGCGAAGGATGGGGATTTCGACTGAGTTGAAGTACGTTACCCAGGATTCCAGGGTTTGGAAGGGCTGTTCGATCATCGTCTCAACTTGAAAAAATACCCCAAGTAATCACGCTAATTTATTGATTGGAAATGGGGTGTGGTCGAATGAAATCATGGTACCTTCTGCAGTCGCCTGCGGCAAGCCCGGTGGCTGGATGTATCAGGAAGAGGATGATTTCTGCCTTGTCGACCGGCACGGTACCCGGCAAAGGGATATTGGTACAATATAGGGTTTTCCGGGCATCCATTCTGTCGTGTCAGCTGTTTATCCTTTTTAATCCTCGTGGAGAATGATTTCATGGCTATCGAACGCACCCTTTCCATCATCAAACCTGATGCCGTCGCCAAGAATGTGATCGGAAAGATCTATTCCCGTTTCGAATCCAACGGGCTGAAGATCGTCGCATCGAAAATGGCCTGGCTCTCGCCGCAGGAAGCCGGTCAGTTCTACGCGGTGCACAAGGAACGTCCCTTCTTCGGCGAACTCGTCGAGTTCATGACCTCCGGGCCGGTGATGATTCAGGTGCTGGAAGGCGAGGAGGCGATCGCCAAGAACCGCGACCTGATGGGGGCCACCGATCCCAAGAAAGCGGCTCCCGGCACCATCCGCGCCGATTTCGCCCAGTCGATCGACGCCAACGCCGTGCACGGATCAGACGGTCCGGAAACGGCGAAGGTCGAGATCGCCTTCTTCTTCCCTGAAATGAACGTCTATTCCGGGCGCTGACCCGACGACGTCAACGAGTCGTTGCATGACCGTCAATCTGCTTGATTTCGATGCAGCCGGCCTCACGGCCTATTTTGCCGGGCTGGGCGAGAAGCCTTTCCGTGCGCGGCAGGTGCTGCGCTGGATGCATCGTTTCGGGCAGAGCGATTTCGATGCGATGACCGATATTGCCAAGAGCCTGCGCGAGAAGCTCAAGCAGGTGGCGGCGATCGTCCCACCGGCGATCGTTTCCGACCGGCTTTCCGACGACGGTACACGCAAGTTCCTGTTCGACGTCGGTGGCGGCAATGCTGTCGAGACCGTCTTCATTCCCGAGGACGACCGGGGGACGCTCTGCGTGTCCACGCAGGCCGGTTGCGCGCTCGACTGCGCCTTTTGTTCTACCGGCAAGCAGGGATTCAACCGCAACCTGACGGTGGCCGAGATCATCGGCCAGCTATGGCAGGCCAATCGCGCGCTCGGCGCCGATCCCAACGGCGAGCGGATCATCAGCAATGTGGTGTTGATGGGAATGGGCGAGCCGCTGGCCAATTTCGAGAATGCGGTCACGGCCTTGCGCCTGATGCTTGACGACAACGCCTACGGCTTGTCGCGCCGGCGTGTGACTGTTTCCACGTCCGGCCTGGTTCCGGTGATGGACCGGCTGCGCGACGAGTGCCCGGTGGCGCTCGCTGTGTCGCTGCATGCGCCGAATGATGCGCTACGCGACGAACTGGTGCCGATCAACCGAAAGTACCCGCTGCGCGAACTGATGGCGGCCTGCAAGCGTTACCTGGAAAAGGCGCCGCGCGATTTCGTGACCTTCGAGTACGTGATGCTCGACGGGGTGAACGACTCCGATGCGCACGCCCGGCAATTGCTGGCCCTGACGCGTGACGTTCCCTGCAAATTCAACCTGATTCCGTTCAATCCGTTTCCGGCTTCGCCCTTCCGTCGCTCGCCGGCGCCGCGTATCCGCGCCTTCGCCGATATCCTGATGAGCGCTGGCATCGTGACGACGACGCGCAAGACCCGTGGCGATGACATCGATGCAGCGTGCGGGCAACTGGCCGGGCAGGTGCGCGACAAGACGCGCCGTACCGCGGGCGGGGTCATCCCTATCCACGAGGAAAAACGACAATGATGAGGGTTCTCGGAAGGATGGTCTGCGTTGTTTCCGTCGGCTTGCTCGGCTGTTCAGGCATGAACGTCCTGCAGCAACAGCCCCAGGAACAGCAACAAACACAGGCGCAGACGATGGTTGGCGTCATGCCTGCGCCTAAGGATGCGCGAACCCGGGCCAAGGTGCATACGGAACTCGGCTCGCTGTATTTCCAGGACGGCAAGCTGATCGTCGCCCTTGAGGAGTTGACGCTGGCCGCCGCGATCGATCCGGACTATGCGCCGGCGTTCAGTACGCGTGGTCTGATTCTTTATCACGTGAAGGAATACGACTCTGCGGAAAAGGATTTCCGCCGGGCGCTGACCCTGGAGCCGCGCAACTCCGACATCAACAACAACTTCGGTTGGTTCCTGTGCCACACCGGGCGGGCGAAGGAGTCGATCGGCTACTTCGAGCAGGCGCTCGGCAATCCGTTGTACCAGACGCCGGAGCTGGCCTACATGAACGTCGGCGAGTGCCTAGTTCAGCTCGGCGAACTCGACCGGGCGGAAGATTACTTGCGCAGGGCATTGCGTCTGTCGCCGGAAAACCCGCAGGCGCTGTTTCATCTCGCGAATGTTTTCTACAAGCGCGGCAACTACGACGCGGCGAGAAAGCAACTCCTGGACGCGGTGCGGCATTCCAGCCCCGGGCCGCAGATTCTCTGGTTGTCGCTGCGCGTCGAGCGTCGCTTGGGCAACAGGGTCGATGAAGAGAGCCTGGCCGCCCAGCTGCGGCGCAAATTTCCTGACTCCAGCGAGTATCAGGCGTATTTGAAGGGGGATTTCGAATGAGCGGAGAGCGACTCGCCAATGAGGCCGTGAGCGATGCAGCTCCGGTCGGGAGCGACGAGAATCGTCCCGATCCGTCGGCGGATGTCGGTGGAAAGCTGCGTGCGGCGCGCGAAGCGAAACGACTGTCGATCGAAGACGCGGCCTTCGCGCTCAAGCTGAGCCCGCGCCAGGTGGCGGACATCGAAGCGAACGAATGGTCGGGACTGCCCAAGTCGGTCATTCGCGGCTTCGTGCGCAACTATGCGCGTCATCTCGGCCTTGATCCGGCGCAGTTGATGGACGGCCTTGAGCACATGCCGTTGCCGCAACGGCCGGAACTGCGTGTCGATGTCGGGACGCCGGTGAGCATGCCGCGGGAAGGGCGTGCCGATCGAAGGGATTATTTCAGGATCATTTCCGGGTTGATCATCCTGCTGCTGGCGCTAGCAGCCTACCTGCTGTTGCCGCCGGAAACGTGGCGGTCGGTCGTTGAACGGATCAAGGCTGTGGTGGTCACGGACTCGACGCCGGTTCCTGCCGGGGCGGACATGCCTGCGGGCGATGTCGCTGCGGAGCCCGTGCCGGTGGCTCCCGTTCCCGTCGCGCCGGCAGTACCGGCTGAGCCGGCTCCCGTACCTGCTCCGGTTCCGGCTCCCGCTTCGATACCGGCGACACCCGTACTGCCTACTCCACAAGAGAGTATGCCAACCGTTCCGCCTGTCCCGGTTGCGTCGGCCGTTGTGACACCGGTGGCGCCGGCAGGTGGCGACGCGTTGTATTTCAGCTTTTCCCAGCCATCCTGGGTCGAGGTACGCGACCGCAGCGGAGAAATCGTTTTTTCCCAATTGAACCAGGCCGGGAGCCAGCGTGAAGTTACTGGCCAGCCGCCGTTTGCGCTGGTGATCGGCAACGCCTCGCGGGTAACGCTGCAGTTTCGCGGCAAGCCCGTCGACCTGATGGCCATCCGCAGCAAGGGCGATGTCGCCCGCCTGACCCTCGAATGAGCATGAGTACTTCCATCAAGCGTCGCCTGACGCGGGCCGTGAAAGTCGGCAAGATTCTCGTCGGCGGCGAAGCGCCGGTCGTCGTGCAGTCGATGACCAATACCGACACCGCCGATGTGGTGAAGACCGCCATTCAGTGCGCGGAACTGGCGCGCGCCGGATCGGAACTGGTGCGCATCACCGTCAATACACCGGAAGCCGCGGCGGCCGTGCCGAAGATCTGCGAGCAGCTGGAGCGCATGGGCGTCGATGTGCCGCTGATCGGTGATTTTCACTACAACGGCCACCGCCTGCTGGCGGATCATCCGGAGTGCGCGCAGCGGCTTGCCAAGTACCGGATCAACCCCGGCAACGTCGGGCACGGCAAGAAGCGCGACGAGCAGTTCGCACAGATGATCGAGATCGCCTGCAAGTACGACAAGGCGGTGCGTATCGGCGTCAACTGGGGCAGCCTCGATCAGGATCTGCTGGCCCGAATCATGGACGACAACGCCAAGCGGCCGCAGCCGCTCGACGCGGTCGGGGTGATGCGCGAGGCGATGGTTGCCTCGGCGCTGGAATCGGCGCGAAAGGCGGAAGAATTCGGCCTGCCCGGCGATCACATCATCCTGTCCTGCAAGGTTTCCGGCGTGCAGGACCTGATCGGCATCTACCGCGAGTTGTCCCGTCAGTCCGATTACGCCTTGCATCTCGGTCTGACCGAGGCGGGGATGGGCTCCAAGGGCATCGTTGCTTCGACGGCGGCGATGGCCGTGCTGTTGCAGGAAGGCATCGGCGACACCATCCGCGTTTCGCTGACCCCGGAGCCGGGCGGCCAGCGTACCCAGGAAGTCGTGGTTGCCCAGGAAATGCTGCAGACCATGGGACTGCGCGCCTTTACGCCGATGGTCACCGCCTGCCCCGGCTGCGGCCGGACGACCAGCACCTTCTTCCAGGAACTGGCTCAGCGCATCCAGAATTACGTGCGCGAGAAGATGCCGCGCTGGCGCGAGGAATTCGACGGCGTCGAGAACATGACGCTGGCCGTCATGGGCTGCGTGGTCAATGGTCCCGGCGAGAGCAAGCACGCCAACATCGGCATCAGCCTGCCGGGAACCGGCGAGGCGCCGGCGGCGCCCGTCTTTGAGGACGGTGTGAAGACCGTCACCCTGCGCGGCGAGAACATAGCCGAGGAATTTACCGCCATCGTGGATCGCTACGTGGCACGAACCTACACAAGAAAGAACGCTCCGCAATCATGAGTCAGACAATCCAGTCCGTGCGCGGGATGAACGACATCCTGCCCGGTGAATCCGAGCTTTGGGAACTCTTCGAGGAAACGATTCGCTCCTGGCTGAAAAGCTATGGCTACCGGCCGATCCGTCTGCCGATCGTCGAACCGACACCGCTGTTCAAGCGGGCGATCGGCGAAGTGACCGACATCGTCGAGAAGGAAATGTATTCCTTCGAGGACTGCCTGAACGGCGAGCAACTGACGCTGCGGCCCGAAGGCACCGCCGGTTGCGTACGGGCGGTGATCCAGCACAATCTGGCAGCGCAGCGTCCGCAGCGCCTCTACTACATGGGGCAGATGTTCCGCCACGAACGGCCGCAGAAGGGGCGCTACCGCCAGTTCAACCAGGTTGGCATCGAGTCGTTCGGGTTTGCCGGCCCGGATATCGACGCCGAGCAGATTCTCATGTGCGCGCGCCTGTGGGACGACCTTGGCCTCGACGGCATCAAGTTGCAGCTGAACTCGCTGGGGCAGCTTGAGGAGCGGGCGAACTACCGCGCTGAACTGATCGCCTACTTCGAAAAGTACGCCGACCTGCTGGACGAGGACGCCAGGCGCCGCCTCTACACCAACCCCTTGCGCATTCTCGACAGCAAGAACCCGACGATGCAGGAGATGATCGCCGGGGCGCCGCAGCTGATGGCCCATCTGGGCGCCGAATCGCTCGCGCACTTCGAGGGTGTCCAGCAGATCCTGCGCGATGTCGGCATCCCCTACGAAATCAATCCGCGCCTGGTGCGCGGGCTCGATTACTACAACCTGACCGTCTTCGAATGGGTCACCGATCGCCTCGGTGCACAAGGAACGGTCTGCGCCGGCGGGCGTTACGACGGTCTTGTCGAGCAACTGGGCGGCAAGCCGACGCCGGCGTGCGGCTTCGCCATGGGCGTCGAGCGGCTGGTGACGCTGATTCGCGAATCGGGCGTCGAACCGGAGCTGGAAGGCGTCGATGTCTATCTGGTGCATCAGGGCGACGCGGCCTCGCGCATGGCGCCGCGGCTTGCCGAGGGCTTGCGCGACCAAGGCATCAACGTGCTCTTCAACTGCGGTGGCGGCAGCTTCAAGTCGCAGATGAAGAAGGCCGATGCTTCCGGCGCGATGTTCGCGATAATCATCGGCGACGACGAGGCCAGCGCCGGCGAAGTGACGCTGAAGCCCCTGCGTGCCGAAGAAGGCCAGGGCCTGCGCAACGAACAGAAACGTGTCAGCGTCGACCTCGTCGCTGACGAAATCATGAACGCATTTTTCGATGGAGACGACGCCTGATGGCTGCCTACGATCTTGAAGAACAGGAACAGATTGCCGAGATAAGAGCCTGGTGGAAGCAATACGGTAACCGGCTGGTCAATGCGGCCACGGTCATCGCGCTGCTGGTGCTGGCCTGGCAGGGCTGGAACTGGTATCAGCGCAACCAGACCGCGCAGGCGTCTATGGTCTATAGCGTCCTGCAGCAAGCCGCGCAGGCAAACGATACGCAGAAGGTGAAGGCGGCGAGCGGCGAACTGCTGGAGAAATTCGGCAGGACGGCGTATGCCGAAATGGCCGCGCTGGTGTCCGCCAAGGCGATGGTCGACAGCGGTGATGTGCAGACGGCGAAGGCGCAGCTGGTCTGGGCCGTCGAGCATGCCACCAACGAGTTGCGCGATCTGGCGCGTCTGCGCCTGGCTGCGCTGCTGCTCGACGAGAAAGCCTACGATGAGGCGCTCAAGCAGCTGGAAGGCGCCTCTGGACCGGCCTTCGAGGCGCGTTTCCTCGACATGCGCGGTGACGTTCTTGCCGCGCAAGGGAAGAAGCCTGAAGCAGTCGCGGCCTATCAGGCAGCGCTGGCCAAGCTGGATGAACTGGTCAAGACCGGCAAGAGCGGCGCGGCAGGGCAGGAATGGCAGGGCCGCTCGAATGCTGTGGCCCGCGAGCTGATGAACCAGAAGATCGACGCCCTGGGCGGGGCGAAGTAATGCGCCGCAGCCTTGTCCTCATTCCCCTGCTTGCCTTGGTCGCCGGATGCGCGTCGCTTGATGCGATCAATCCGTTCGCCAAGAAGGGGCCGAAAATGGCCGAACTCAAGCCATTTACCGCCACTGCCCAGACGCGTGTCGTCTGGCAGGAGAGCATCGGCAAGGGGGCTGACTATATCTTTACGCCGGCTGTTTCCGGTTCCTCCGTCTATGCGGCCGGCAACAATGGCGTGCTGACGCGGATCGACGACGGTAAGACGGCCTGGAAGGTCGAAGCGGATCAGAAGCTGTCAGCCGGTGTCGGTACCGATGGCCGTCTGGTGGCGGTCGGCTCGCCGGAAGGCGACCTGCTGGTCTTCAGCGCTGCCGATGGCAAGCTGGCCTGGAAGGCCAAGGCGACGAGCGAAATCCTGGCGCCTCCGGCGGTGGGTGAGGGACTCGTTATTGTCCGCAGCGGCGACAACCGCCTGATCGCCTACAATGCCGCCGACGGCAAGCGCAAGTGGATTTTCCAGCGTCCGGCGCCGGCGCTCTCCTTGCGCGCGACGGCGGCCCCGGTGATCGACGGCAAGTACGTATTCGCCGGGTTCCCCGGGGGCAAGCTGATCGCCGTGAATCTTTCCAACGGTGCGCCAGTCTGGGAGGGTACGGTTGCCTTGCCGAAGGGGACGACCGAACTTGAGCGGATCGCCGATATTTCCAGTTCGCCGGTCATTGCCGGGCGGATCATCTGCGCGGTGGCCTATCAGGGCCGCGTGGCCTGTTTCGATCTGGGCAACGGCAACCTGATCTGGGCGCGCGACGTGTCGAGCTCCGTCGGCTTGGCGATGGATTCGCGCCACCTTTTCGTTTCGGATGACAAGGGCGCCGTGCACGCGCTCGATCTGGCCAGTGGCGCCAGCCTCTGGAAGCAGGATGCACTTTCGCTGCGCCGGGTTTCTGCGCCGGTGGTGCGCCGCAACCTCGTTGCCGTTGCCGATGTGCAGGGCGTCGTCCATTTCCTGAACCGTGAAGACGGCGCCTTTGCAGCGCGCCTGACCACCGACGGCAGCGCTGTTGTCGCTCCGTCGCAGCCCCTTGGCCGGAATCTTCTGGTGCAGACCAGCAAGGGCGGTCTTTTCGCTATCGAGGCAGAATGAAGCCCACCATCGCCATCGTCGGCCGGCCGAATGTCGGCAAATCGACCCTCTTCAACCGGCTGACCCGCTCGCGTGATGCGCTGGTCGCCGACATCCCCGGTCTGACACGCGACCGCCATTACGGCCACGGCAAGGTGGGGACCAAGCCCTATCTGGTGGTCGATACCGGCGGCTTCGAACCGCTGGCCAAGGACGGCATCATGCACGAGATGGCGCGCCAGGCCGAGCAGGCCATCGCCGAGGCGGACGCGATCATCTTCGTGGTCGACGGGCGCGTCGGCATCACCGCGCTCGACAAGGAAATCGCCAACAAGCTGCGCCGTGCGCAGCGGCCGGTTCGCGTCGCGGTCAACAAGTCCGAGGGGATGAACCGCGGCGTGGTGATCGCCGATTTCCACGAACTCGGTCTGGGAGACCCCTACGCGATTTCGGCGACGCACGGCGAAGGCGTGCGTGGCCTGGTCGAGCAGGTGCTCGAACCTTTCCCCGAGCCCGAGGAGGACGAGGGCAAGAGCGACAAGCTGAAGGTGGCCATCGTCGGCCGGCCGAACGTCGGCAAGAGCACGATGATCAACGCGCTGATCGGCGAGGAGCGGGTCATCGCCTTCGACCAGCCGGGCACGACGCGCGATTCGATTTCGGTGGAATTCGAGCGGAATGGTAAAAAATACACGCTGGTCGATACTGCCGGATTGCGGCGCAAGGGCAAGGTGTTCGAGTCGATCGAGAAATTCTCGGTGATCAAGACGCTGCAATCGATCGAGGATGCCAACGTGGTCGTTCTCGTGCTCGACGCGCGGCAGGATATTTCCGACCAGGATGCACACATCGCCGGCTTCGTCGTCGAATCCGGGCGGGCGCTGGTCGTCGCGGTCAACAAGTGGGACGGCCTCGACGCGTACAAGCGGACGCAGATCAAGGAAACAATCGAGGTGCGCCTCAAGTTCCTTGATTTCGCCAAGTTCCATTACGTCTCCGCGCTCCAGGGCGAGGGGTTGGAGGCGGTGTTCCGCTCGGTCGATGCCGCCTATCGTGCTGCGACCATCGATCTGTCCACGCCGAAGCTGACCCGGGCTCTGATCGATGCCGTCTCCCGCCAGTCGCCGCCGCGCAACGGGATCTTCCGGCCGAAGCTGCGCTACGCGCACCAGGGTGGGCGCAATCCGCCGCTGATCGTGATCCACGGCAATGCGCTCGACAAGGTGCCCGATTCCTACCAGCGCTACCTGGAGCATACGTTCCGGGATGTGTTCAAGCTGCAGGGAACGCCACTGCGCATCCAGTTCAACATCTCGGAAAACCCCTTTGCCGAGGCACGTCCGGCTGCTCAGGCAAGAAAACGGTTGACACCTGACGAGCGGAAGACGGCAAAGGGCCCCGCCACCAGAGCACCGAAGAAGCCCGCCGCGGCTGCCGGGAAGGCCACGGTCGTAAAAAACCGACCGAAACCGCGTTAGGTTTTCCGTACTGCCGGGCCGGCAGGCCAGCAACAGAAAGCGGGTATCCTTGAGGGGTACCCGTTTTCGTTTCACGGAGCCTTGCCGATGCCTCATGAAGTCACCCTGATCACCACTGTTGCTGCCGCGTTCGGGTTTGCGCTGATCCTTGGCATCCTCGCCGAACGCTGCCGCCTGCCGGCGATGGTCGGCTATCTGGTCGCCGGCATCCTGATCGGTCCCGCGACACCGGGTTTCGTGGCGGACATGAGCACCGCCTCACAACTGGCCGAGATCGGCGTGATGTTGCTGATGTTCGGTGTCGGCCTGCATTTTTCGCTCGATGATCTGCTGGCCGTCCGGCGTATCGCGGTGCCCGGCGCCGTGGTGCAGATGGGGCTCGCGACGCTGCTCGGAATGGGCGTGGCAACCTTCTGGGGATGGAGTGTCGGTGCCGCGCTGGTGTTTGGCGTTTCGCTTTCCTGCGCCAGTACCGTGGTTCTGCTCAAGGCGCTAGAGTCGCGCGGCCTGCTCGAAACGCACAACGGCCAGATTGCCGTCGGCTGGCTGGTGGTCGAGGATCTGGCGACGGTGCTGGTGCTCGTCCTGTTGCCGCCGCTCGCCGGCCTGCTCGGCGGGAACGGTGAAGCGTCCGGAAGCGGGATGTCGCTCTGGCTGGCGCTGGGCAAGACGTTGCTGCAGATTGCGGCGTTCATCGCCCTGATGCTGCTGGTCGGCCGTCGCGTGTTACCCAAGTTGCTGTGGCTTGTCGCGCGCAGCGGTTCGCAGGAGTTGTTCACGCTGGCGGTGATCGCGGCAGCCATCGGCATCGCCTACGGCGCCTCCGCATTGTTCAACGTGTCGTTTGCTTTGGGCGCTTTCTTCGCGGGGATGGTCATGCGCGAGTCGGAGTTCGCCCATCGCGCAGCGAGCGAATCGCTGCCGTTGCGCGACGCCTTCGCGGTACTGTTCTTCGTTGCGGTGGGGATGCTCTTTGATCCGGTAGTCGTTGTCGAAGCGCCGCTCAAGGTGCTGGCTGTGGTGGCCATCATCATTCTCGGGAAAACCCTGGCGGCGATGGCGCTGGTGCTGGCCCTGCGCTATCCGTTGAACACGGCCCTGACCGTGGCGGCGAGCCTTGCGCAGATCGGCGAGTTCTCCTTCATCCTGGCGGGTCTGGGCGTCTCGCTGGGCTTGCTCAGTGGTGAAGGCCAGAGCCTGGTGCTGGCCGGCGCGCTGATCTCGATTGCGCTGAATCCGCTGCTGTTCGCCATCGCAACGCCGCTGCGGGAGTGGATCATCGCGCGTTCCGCCATCGCACGGCGACTCGAACAACGCCCCGATCCCTTCGCCGAACTGCCGATGGAAACGGAGAGCAAGTACCTCAAGGGGCAGGTGGTCCTCGTCGGCTACGGCCGCGTGGGCCGGCGGATCGCCTGCGTGCTCGGCGAGAACGGCATTCCGTTAATCGTCGCGGAACAGAACCGCGAGCGGGTGGAGGCGCTGCGCAAGGAAGGCATCGCGGCCGTGTGCGGTGATGCCGCCGACGATCCGGGAACGCTGATCCAGGCGCATATTGTCGACGCGGAGATGCTCGTCGTCGCCACGCCGGATACCGTCGATGTGCGGAAGATGACCACCATTGCCCGTACGCTCAATCCGGATATCGAGATCATCGTGCGCACCCATAGTGAATCGGAACTGGAGCTGTTGGAAAGCGACGGGGTCGGGAAGGTGTTTTTTGGCGAGGAGGAATTGGCAAGAGGGATGAGCCGGCACGTGTTACGGCGATTCGTCCCCGAGGGCGATGCGAGCGGGGGGCGTCATTGAGGACGCAGGAAATACCAGAGCAGTCGAATCAGGAAGATGTCTTTCACGGCTGATGTGAAAGCCTTGAACGAGGCTCCGGGGCCTGTTCTATTCCAGCTTCCATAGATGGGTGCGCTACGCGGGTTCGCTGCGTGTCGTTGGGGAGTGCCGTTCTCCCCCGTGCTTGACGGCGATCGAGTTGTAGCGGATGTGTGCGTTGATGACGCGCTTGTCGCGTGGTAGCAGGGTGAATGCGTCGATCAGCTTTTCACGCGCCTTGGCGGCGTCGTCGTCCGACCAGTTTTTCGCGAGTTCCTCGATGGTCTCAATCATCGACAGGACGATCTGCTCGGCAAGCACGGCTTTGCGCGAGACGCCCGGGGCCGCGGATTGTGCATCACTGTTCTGCGCTGCGGCGTCCGGTTCCAGCCAGGCGTTCAGCCGGGCCTTGAGCTTGCCCGGTAACGACGCTTTTACGGATACCTTGGCGATGAGTTCCGTCGCCCGCTCGACGTTGCCTTGCTGGACGGCTTCTTCGGCGATCTCCATGGCAAGGTTGTCCGAGGCCTCCGCCGGGTTGGCGTCGAGCATGTCGAAGACCCGTTCCATGCAGGTCTTCGCGGCGTCCATCTGGCCCTTGCCGCGATGGACCATGGCCGAGGCGACTTCCGTCCCCATCTTGCCCTCCTGGATGTCCTTGGCCTCGGTGCGCATTTCCTCGGCGACCCGGGACGCTTCGTCGACCCGCTCTTCTTCGAGAAGCGAGCGGGTCAGCGTCAGGTAATCGTCGACCTTCAGGAGGGCGGAACGCTTGGTGCGATCGACGACGCGTTTCAGCGTGCTGATGACCTTCTCCCGGTCGCCGGCTACTTCAGCGATGTCGGCTATTTTCCGCAGCCGATCGGTACTGCTCGACGAGGTGATCGCCGAGGCGCGTTCAAGACAGTCGATCGCCTTGGAGAATTCTCCGGCCTCCTCGTGCATCTTCGCCAACATGTCGTAAACGGAGATGAATTCCGGATGTTCCTCGTTCAGTCGTTGCGCCTCGTCCTTCGCCTCGTCGAGGCGATGCTGCTTTTGTAGCGTCATCGCGTAGCCCATCCGCGCCCACGGAATCGCCCGGGTGGCGATTATCGATTCGTAGATCGAAGCCGCTTCCTCGGCCCGGCCGAGGGTTACCAGCGATTCCGCTTTCAGGCGCAGGGCGTCGAGGACGTAGCGCGGTGACTTGTGCATCGCTTTGTCGCAGGCGGCAATGGCGGCCTCATGCTCATCGGCTTCAAGATGGTCGAGAACATGGCGGAGCGCCTTCTTCTTCTGTAGTGAACGGTCGAGGCGGGTGTACAACTGATCGGGCGTGTAGGGCTTGATCAGGTAGTCGTCCGGGGCGAACTCGGCCGCCGCCGCGACGTGGTTGTACTTGCGTTCCGCGGTGGCGATGATGAATACGCTGCGCAAAGGCAGGATGTGCTCGTAGCGCAGTTCCTCCAGCAGTTGCTGGCCATCGCGTTTTTCATCGAGATGGTGGTCGCAGATCACTATGTCGTAAGGGATGGTGCGTACCATCCGCATCAGTTCGGAAGCGTTGGCCGCCATCGCGATCGATGTGGCACCGATGACTGACATCTGTTCGCGCATCCAGGTGCGGACCGTGAAGTGCTGGTCGGCGATCAGCACGCGCAGGCCGGCCAGCGGGCCGCCCTTGTGGGCGGACGTTTCGGTAAGGAAGGGCTGTGGCCCGGAATCGTTCTGGCTAGGGGACATGCCGGCTTTCGTGGCGAGCAGAGGCGCCGCGGCATTCTACGCCAGGAAGGGAAGGGGAGAAACGCCCGGTTTTCACCGGGCGTGTTCGACACGTTCTTCCAGGTTGGATCAGAGGAGCATGCCCGCGCCGACCGTGTTGTTGGTCGATTCGTCGATTACGATGAAGGCGCCGGTGCTGCGATTGCGGGTGTAGGCGTCGGGGAAGATCGGCTGCGCGAGCTTCAGGCTGACCCGGGCGATATCGTTCATCGCCAGCTTTTCCGCCGGTTGCCGCTCCATCGTGTTGACCTCCATACGATAATCGATGCCGGCGATCATCGCCTTGGCGTCGCGCGTGGTGTGGCGGATCAGGTATTTTCGGCGCGGGTCGAGCGGGGTTTCGGAAAGCCAGCAGAGCATCGCGTCGATCTGCTTGCTCACCAGAGGTTGCTCGTTGCTCTTGACGATCATGTCGCCGCGCGAGATGTCGATCTCATCCTCGAGCAGGAGGGTGATCGACTGTTCGGCGATGGCGATCTGTAATGATTGATCGAGGATGCGGATATCCTTGACGCGCGACTCGCGGCCCGACGGCAGGACGGTGACGGTGTCGCCGACACCAATGCTGCCGGATTCGACGCGCCCCATGAAGCCACGGTAGTCGTGCAGTTCGGGGTTGGCCGAATCCTGGGGGCGGCAGACGTATTGCACCGGGAAGCGGAAGTCCTCGGAATGCTCGACGTGCGAGGCGTTGGCCGTTTCCAGCAACTCGAGCAGCGTCGGGCCGTGGTACCAGCCGAGCCGGTCGCCGTGTTCGACGACCATGTCGCCGTTCAGCGCCGACATCGGGATGAAGCGCACGTCTTCGATGCCGAGCTTCGCGGCGAATTCGAGATAGTCGGCCATGATCTTGTCGAACACCTCCTGCGAATAGTCGACGAGATCCATCTTGTTCACCGCGACGACAAGATGCGGAATGTTGACCAGGTGCGTGAGGTACGAGTGGCGGCGAGTCTGCGTCAGCACGCCCTTGCGTGCGTCGATCAGGATCACGGCGAGATCAGCGGTCGATGCGGCGGTAACCATGTTGCGCGTGTACTGCTCGTGCCCCGGCGCGTCGGCGATGATGTATTTGCGCGTGCCGGTGGTGAAGTAGCGGTAGGCGACATCGATGGTTATGCCCTGTTCGCGCTCGGCCTGCAGGCCGTCAGTGAGCAGAGAAAGGTCAATAGCCTCCATGCCACGCTTCTTAGACGTGCGCTCAATGGCGTGCAAGGTGTCGACGAGGATGGTCTTGGTGTCGTAGAGCAGTCGGCCGATCAGCGTGCTCTTGCCGTCGTCGACGCTGCCGCAGGTGAGGAAGCGCAACAGGCCGTGGTCGGTGAGGGGCGGGAGTTTTTCGGGTGCGTTCATTTGTTGCAGCTCCATTCTCAGAAATAGCCTTCCTTCTTGCGCTGTTCCATCGACGCTTCCGATGTCTGGTCGTCGAGGCGCGTCGCGCCGCGTTCGGTGATCGTCGTTTCGGCGGTCTCGGCGATGATCTTGCTGATCGTGTCGGCGTCCGACTCGACGGGCGCGGTGCAGGTAATATCGCCGACCGTGCGGAAGCGCACCTTCAGGTATTCCACCTTGTCTTCCGGCTTGGCTGGCGTGATCTCGGTTACCGGCAGCAGGCCGCCGGCCTTGCGTACCACCGGGCGGGTGTGCGCGTAGTAGATCGACGGCAGTTCGAGGTTTTCGCGCTCGATGTACTGCCACACGTCGAACTCGGTCCAGTTCGAGATCGGGAAGACGCGGATGTTCTCGCCCTTGAAGGCGCGGGCGTTGTACAGGTCCCACAACTCGGGGCGCTGGTTCTTCGGGTCCCATTGGCCGAATTCGTCGCGGAACGAGAAGAGGCGTTCCTTTGCGCGAGCCTTTTCCTCGTCGCGCCGGGCGCCGCCGATACAGGCGTCGAAGCCGAATTCCTCGATCGCTTCGAGCAGCGTCACCGACTGGTGCTTGTTGCGCGATTCGTCTGCTGATTTGAGAACGACGGTGCTGCGTTTCATCGAGTCCTCCACCGAACGCACGATGAGCCGCTCGCCGAGTTCGGCGGCGCGCTTGTCGCGGTAGTCGGTCACTTCCTTGTAGTTGTGGCCGGTGTCGATGTGCATCAGCGGAAAGGGGAAACGGCCGGGGCGGAATGCCTTCTCGGCGATGCGCAGCATGCAGATCGAGTCCTTGCCGCCGGAGAACAGCAGCACCGGGTTGGCGCACTGGCCGGCGACCTCGCGCATGATATGGATGGCTTCGGATTCGAGCCAGTCGAGGTGGGTCAGTGTTTGTTTCGTCAGTGTGGTCATGATTCGGCTCTCGGCGCTCAGGGTTTCTTCACATGCAGTCCGCATTCTTTGCTTTCAGGTTGTTCCCACCACCACCGCCCGGCGCGGATGTCCTCGCCGACGGTGATGGCGCGCGTACATGGGGCGCAGCCGATGCTCGGGTAGTGCTTGTCGTGCAACGCGTTGTAGGGGACGTCGTTGAGCTTGATGTAGGCCCAGACCTCCTTTTCCGTCCAGTCGGCGAGCGGGTTGAACTTTTCCAGGCCGTTGACTGCGTCGAACGCCTGTACCGGCAGGCCTTGGCGCATCGCTGACTGTTGGGCGCGCATGCCGGTGATCCAGGCCTTCTTGCCTGACAGCGCGCGTTGCAGCGGTTCGACCTTGCGTACATGACAGCAACCCTTGCGCAGTTCGACCGATTCGTAAAAAGCGTTGATCCCGTGTTCGCGCACGTAGGCTTCAACCAGTTCGTGGCGCGGGAAATACACCGTGAGTTTCAGGCCGTAGTGCTCCTTGACCTCGGCGATCAGATCACAGGTTTCGGACGGCAGGCGGCCGGTATCGAGCGAGAAATTCTCGATGGCGAGCTTTTCCGTGCAGATCAGATCGGTGAGCACCATGTCCTCTGCGCCCAGACTGTTGGCCAGCGCCGCCGGCGAGTACTCGGTAGCGATCCTTTTCAGCAGCGTGACGGCTTGTTCCGTCTTTCGCGATACGGCGTCGAGCAGCGCAGTATCGTCGAGATTGAGGATGTGGAGCGGGGGCATACGTTAACTCCTTATGCGGCTCGGCGGCGGAACAGCGGTTGCGGCTGGTCGACGGCGGCTTGGTAGAACTCTGAGAAGTCTTTGAGCCCGGCGAGCGCTGCCTCGATATCCTTGTCGGCGCGCACCGCGTAGGCGTCGAAACCGCAGCGTTTCAAGAAGTAGAGTTGGTCCTGCAGCACGTCACCGATAGCACGCAGTTCGCCAGCGTAGCCGTAGCGTTCGCGCAGCAGACGGGCGCTTGAGAAGCCGCGGCCGTCGGCGAATTTCGGGAAGTTGATGGCGATGAGCGTGAAGTGCTTCAGATCGGCGGCAATGGCTTCCGGCCCTTCGTTGCTGTCGAGCCAGACACCGAGTGGTTGGCCGCGGCCGATGAGTTCGTCCTTGCGCGCCTGCCAGACGGATAGTGGGACAATCACGTTCTGTTCCAGTAGCACTACTGCCTCCGGCGTTTCGCCTTCGACCAGCTTGAGAATCGTCCAGGTATCGTCGACGATGCTTTCATTCTTGATGATCTTAGTCATGGGCGGCTCCTTCTTCGCTTGCTGCGGTTTTCCTGCGGTCGCGCCCGCGGTAGGCGCGTTCCTTGAACGGTTCGATGCCGAGGCGGTTGAACGTGTCGATGAAGCGTTCCTCCGGCGAGCGCTGCTCGAGATACACGGAGACCAGCGCCTCGATTACGTCCGGAACTTCCTCGGCCGAGAATGAGGGGCCGATGACCTTGCCGATCGTCGCGGCGTTGCCCTGCTGGCCGCCGACTGTGATCTGGTACCACTCCTCATTGTTCTTATCGACGCCGAGCACGCCGATGTTGGCAACGTGGTGGTGGCCGCACGAGTTCATGCAGCCGGAGATGTTCAACGAGATCTCGCCGAGGTCGTGCAGGTAGTCGAGATCGTCGAATTTCTCCTGCACCGCCAGCGCGATCGGTACCGAACGGGCGTTGGCCAGCGCGCAGAGGTCGCCGCCGGGGCAGCAGATCATGTCGGTCAGCAAGCCGATGTTGGCGGTGGCGAGACCGTGCGTACGGGCGATGCTCCAGATGTCGAACAGGTCGCGCCGGCGCACGTCGGATAGGACCACGTTCTGCTCGTGCGTGACACGCAGTTCGCCGAAGCTGAAGCGGTCGGCGAGGTCGGCGATGGCCTCCATCTGCGTATCGGAAATGTCGCCGGGCGGGCTGCCGGGCGCTTTCAACGACAGCGTCACTGCGGCGTAACCGGGCACGCGGTGCGGGTGCGCGCTGCGTTTCACCCACCCGGCGAAGGCCTTGTTTTCCGCCGCGGCAGCAGTGAACGCCGGGGCGTTTTCCGGCAGCGATTCGTAGGGCGGCGGCGCGAAATGCGCGGCGACACGGTCGAACTCCGCGTCGGTCAGCGTCGCCGGGCCGTCCCTGAGGAACGACCATTCCTCCTCGACCTGACGGGCGAACTCCTCGACGCCGAGCGCGTTGACCAGAATCTTGATGCGTGCCTTGTACAGGTTGTCGCGGCGGCCGTGGCGGTTGTAAACGCGGATCAGCGCGTCGAGGTAGGTGAGCAGGTGCCGGCGCGGCAGGAAGTCGCGCACGACCTTGCCGATCACCGGCGTGCGCCCCATGCCGCCGCCGGCGAAGACGCGAACGCCGATCTCCCCCGATTCTCCGTGGACAACCTCCAGCCCGACGTCGTGCGTGCGGATCACCGCGCGGTCCTCAGCGGCGGCATTCACGGCGATCTTGAACTTGCGCGGCAGGAAGGCGAACTCCGGATGGAAGGTCGACCACTGGCGCAGAATCTCGCAGTACGGACGCGGGTCGGTCAACTCGTCGGGGGCGACGCCGGCGAACTTGTCGGTGGTGATGTTGCGGATGCAGTTGCCGGACGTCTGAATGGCGTGCATCTCGACGGTCGCCAGTTCGCCGAGAATTTCCGGCGTCTCCTCGAACTTCGGCCAGTTGAGCTGCAGGTTCTGGCGTGTCGTGAAGTGACCGTAGCTCCGGTCGTAGCGGCGCGAGATGTCGGCGAGCTTGCGCAGTTGGTCTGCCGACAGCAGTCCGTAGGGAATCGCGATGCGCAGCATCGGGCCGTGCCGCTGGATGTACAGGCCGTTCTGCAGGCGCAGGGGTTTCAGTTCGTCATCGGAAAGCGTACCGGACAGATTGCGGGCAATCTGACTGCGATACTGCGCGACGCGCTCGTTGACGATTTGTCGGTCGATGCTGTCGTAACGGTACATGGGGCGTGGTCCTTCTGGCCGAGGCCATGAATGGGTGATCGATGCCGCATGGTAGTACGACTGACTTGATCAAAAAAGAATATTAAGTTAGATTGTTATTCCTAAACGTTATTAAACGGTTGCAATGAAACTCCAGCAGTTGCGTTATCTCGTCGAAGTCGCCCGCTGTGGCCTCAATGTCTCCGAGGCTGCGGAGGTGCTGTACACGTCGCAGCCCGGGGTGTCCAAGCAGATCAAGCTGCTGGAGGACGAGCTCGGGGTCATCGTCTTCGAGCGCAGCGGCAAGCGCCTGACGGCGATCACCGAGCCGGGCAAGCGGGTGCTCGACATCGCCGGGCGGATTCTGCGCGAGGTGTCCAACATCAAGCGGGTCAGCGAAGAGTATGCGGGCGGGGACAACGGCAGTCTGATCATCGCCACGACCCATACCCAGGCGCGTTACGCCTTGCCGACCGTGGTCAAGAATTTCGTCGAACGGCATCCGGACGTTCGGCTGTCGATGCATCAGGGCAGTCCGACGCAAATCGCGGAGTGGACGCTGAACGGCGAGGCAGACATCGCCATCGCCACGGAGGCGCTCGACCAGTACCCGCAACTGGTCATGCTGCCCTGCTATCAGTGGGGGCACAGCGTTGTCGCGCCGGATGGGCATCCGATCCTGTCCGAGGAAACGATCACGCTGGCTACGCTGGCACGTTGGCCGCTGATCACTTACGATCCCGCTTTCGCCGGGCGTTCGCGTATCAACAAGGCGTTCGAGCGGGCGCAGTTGACGCCGAACATCGTCCTGGCGGCGATCGATGCCGACGTGATCAAGACCTATGTAAGTCTCGGGTTGGGGCTCGGGATCATCGCCAGCATGGCTTACGATACTGCCCGCGACCAAGGCCTGCAGGCTCGCGATGTGTCGCAGTTGTTCGGCCTGAACACCACCCGTATCGGACTGCGGCGGGGAGTCTACCTGCGCCGGTTCGAATACGATTTCATTGAATTGTTTGCCTCGCACTTGTCGAAGAGGGCTGTCGACATGGCGATGGAAGGATCAGGAATCCATGATGAATATCAGCTTTGACCCTTCCGGTGGCCCGCAGCAAAGTCTGCTGGCCCGGATTGTCGGCGGCGTGGTCGGCGTACTCGTGCTGATTGGCGCGTTCATGTTTTCGGCCGTGGTGTTTGTCGCCGTGGCGATCGTTGCCCTGGCGTTCTGGGGCTGGTTCTGGTGGAAAACCCGTGCGTTGCGGCGCCAGATGCAGGAGCAGATGCGTGAACCGATGCGGGATTCACCGTTCCGCGCGCCGGCGGATGAGTCGAATGTTATCGACGGTGAAGCCGTTCGCGTTGACGACGAGCGCAACCGGCTCGATCAATGAGTTATTGCGCCGCGTCTGCGACAACGCGGTTCCGCCCGGACTGCTTGGCCTGATATAGCGCCGTATCGGCAGCGCGGATCAGCGCTTCGCCGTCGGCAGTCTTGCCGCTGGCTACCGCAACGCCGATGCTCAGTGTGACCGGGATTCGCCTGCCTTCCCACAGGAAAGACGAGGCTTCGACCTGAGCGCGGATCCGTTCTGCGATCTGCAGCGCGATTTTCGGCGGGGCGTTGGTCAGGATCGCGGCAAACTCCTCGCCGCCATAGCGGAAGATCATGTCCTCGGCACGCGAGGCGCGCCGGAGAATCTCCGCCAGTTGCCCCAGCACTGCGTCGCCGGCCGCGTGGCCGTAGTTGTCGTTGATCTTCTTGAAGTGATCGATATCCAGCATCAGGCAGGCCAGCGGTGCGCCGCTCGATTGCGCGAAGACGAGCTCGGAGGCCAGGAAGTCCATGCCGTTGCGCCGGTTGGGCAGTTGCGTCAAGGGGTCCGTCAGGGCGTCCTGCAGCAGCCGCTTCTGGGCGGTGGCGAAGGCGTCGGTCGAACGCATGATGCCCTGGCGCTCACGATGAATCTGTTCGCGCAAAATCAGCATCCGCACCGCTGTCGTCAGGTGTACACGTAGCGCCTGCTCGTTGACCGGTTTCACGAGCACGTCGTCGGCCCCCGCGGCAATGAGTTCCAGCGCCCGCTGTTCCTGATTCGGTGTGGCCAGGAACAGCGCATAGCTGTCTTCGCCGTCGACACTCTGGCGGAGGGTGTGGCAGAAGCGGGCAGGGTCGAGTCCCGGCATCGACATGTCAGCGATGATGATCGGCGCGGGCCGTCGCAAGGCTTTGGCCAGTCCGACGGGCGTCTCTTCGACGAGCACCGGCTGATGCCCCATCGATTCGAGCAGATGCATCAGTGGCTTGAGCTCGTTCAGCGGAATGCCGATCAGTTGTGCGTTGAGGCATGGTGCGCGGGAGCGGCGGTCTTCGCCAGCCGCGACTGTCCCCATGCGGCGGACCGGCGGCGTGGCTGCGAGGATTTCGGCGAACGGCGGCACATCGCGGGTGCGTACCTGCAATTTTGCGCCCCATTCCCGCCAGCCGGCGACGACCCGGTCGACCAGTTCGTTCAGCGTTTCGCCGCCGATGCCCAACCTCGCCGCTCTTGCCAGCAGGCCGGGGAGCAGACTCCAGCGCGATTCTTCGTCGACCATGCAAATCTGCGCCAGCGCGCTGGCGAAGCTCAGCGACTGCGTCAGGATGTGGGCACGGGATCCGTCGGTAAACTCCGCGGCGTCCGGGTTCTCGAAGTGGAAGGCGGCCTGGATCAGAACTTCCGGCAGGCCCCACTCGCAGAGGAGACTTGCGCCGAGTTCATGGTGGTCCATGGCGAAACACCGCTGTTCGAGTTCGGCGATCGGCAGATCCTTTTCGCGCGCCTTGATCAGGATGCCTGCGTATTCGTCCGGGAAAAGGGTGGCGAGCGCCAGTTCTCCGACGCGGGAGAGCAGGCCGATGGTGAAAATTTCCTCGCTGGCAATCTGGGCGAAGTGGGCCAACTCCTGGCAGGCGATCCCGGTAGCCAGCGAGTGCCCCCAGAATCTTTCGTAGTCGAACTCGGTGCACAAGCCGCCACGGTGGTTGTGCATGACCGACAAGCCGATAACAAGATCACGCACCCGGAACGAGCCGAGAGCGACGATCGCCCGCTGGAGAGAGATGATCGGACGCGAGCGGCCGAATGCCGCCGCATTGGCGAAGTACAGTATGCGCCCGGCGATCGCCGGATCTGACTGTACCAGTTGCACGAGATCCGAAACGCGGTAATCCTCACGCTGCAACAAGCGGATGATCGACAATGCCACCCCCTTTGGCGACGGCAGCTTGCCGGTGGCCTTGAGCTCTGCGAATCGTTCAGGGGCGACAAAACGCATTCGGGATATCTCCGGTTTCGGCGACATCATAACCCCGTGTTTTACGCGGGTCACGCCATGGCGCTACGCTTGCAGCAGAAATACGGTCGGTTGCTTGTCGATATCGGGAAATGCAGCGGTTTTCCAGTCGTGCACCGTCCGCGTGATAATGCGTTCGGTGGTCAGTGTGAGGTTCGAAGCGACACAGATGCGGGTTGCCGGCGCGCAGGTCCCGATCAGGGTCTGCAGCATTTGCCGGTTGCGGTAGGGGGTCTCGATGAACAGTTGGGTTCGCTGCTCCTTGCGTGACTCTCGTTCCAGTTCCTGGATCTTGCGCCGGCGTGGCTCGTCCTTGGCCGGAAGATATCCGTGGAAGGAAAAGTTCTGCCCCGAAAGGCCCGAGCCCATCAGCGCCAATAATATCGAGGACGGCCCTACGAACGGAATTACCGGGATGTCTGCCTCGTGCGCCAGCGCGACAAGTGCCGCGCCGGGATCGGCAATGGCCGGGCAGCCGGCTTCGGAGATCAAGCCGACATCGTGCCCGTCCAGCAAAGGGGCGAGCAGTTCGGGCAACTGCTTGTGCGGTGTGTGCTCGTTCAACTCCTGAATGGCGATTTGCTGCAGCGGGGTTTCCGTGGGCAAGGCTTTCAGGAAGGCGCGTGCCGATTTCGCATTCTCTGCAACGAAGCGGGTGAGGCGGCGTGCGGTTTCGATTACCGACGCCGGCAGAACGACATCGACGGCGGTCGAGCCCAGCGGGACCGGGACCAGGAACAACTTCCCCGGCTTCATGGATGCGAACCCAGCACCGGCAGGCCGGCTTCGCCGAGCAGGTCGCAAAGGGCGATCAGCGGCAGTCCGATCAGTGCATTCGGATCGTCACCCTCCATCCGCGCGATGACGGCAATCCCGAGTCCTTCCGATTTGGCGCTACCTGCGCAGTTGTATGGGCGCTCCCTGATAAGGTAGTTCTCGATTTCATCGTCAGTCAGTTCACGGAACGTCACCAGCGTCGGTATGCCGCGCACGTGCGCTTTACCTGTTTTGCTATCAAGTAAGCAAAGACCGGTAAAGAAATCGACGGTTTTGCCCCGCATGGTCTTCAACTGGCCGATGGCCTTCTCATGCGTCCCGGGCTTTCCGAAGATCTGTCCATCCAGGACGGCAACCTGGTCGCTGCCAATGATCAGCGCATCAGGGAAAATGTGCGCCACGGCGCGGGCCTTGGCCTCGGAAAGTCGCAGGGCGGTTGCTTCCGGAGCTTCACCGGGCAGCGGCGATTCGTCTGTCTGCGGGTTGGCCGTTTCGAAGGGAATTCCGAGGCGCGAAAGCAACTCGCGGCGGAACGGAGATGTGGATGCGAGAACCAGTTGTCTGCAAGTCATCGGAAGTTAGGCGAAAATGACTGCATTTTCGCAGCAAAAGCGGAAAAAAAGAGAAAATCCAGATAGTTGCGTGGATTGCTTTGACTTCGGGGGGCGAAAATAATATCATGCGCGCCTTATGTCGCAGCGAGTCGTTATTGACAGTCTGGTTTTTGCGCGGGAAGGTGGTTCGCTGCAAGGTGAATTGCTTGTCGCAGGGCTGACGCGGCTGCTTGATTTGCTTGCCGATCCGGCTGGAACGATCAGTTATCGGGTTGATGGGCGGTTGGGGCCGCGGAACGAGGCGCAGCTCGTGTTGCGACTTGACGGCGTGCTGTCGCTTCGCTGTCAGCGTTGCCTCGAGGGAGTTGACTATCCGGTCAAGGTTCGTAGCCTGCTGGAGTTCGTCAAGGACGAAGAGGAATTGACGCAGGAGGAGATCGAGGATGATTCCAGGGATTTTCTCGTTGCGCAAAAGGAACTCGATGTTGTGGAGTTGATTGAGGACGAGATCATTCTCGATCTTCCGCCAGCGCCACGTCACGAAAGTTGTGCGTTGCCTGAAGGCGTCCAGAGTGTGGAGAAGGTTTCCCCCTTTTCTGTATTGAAGGGGCTGAAGGGCAAAGCGCAGTGAATTTGAAAATGGAGTAATCATGGCCGTTCAACAGAACAAAAAATCCCCGTCCAAGCGTGGCATGCATCGCGCTCACGATTTTCTGACCAATCCGCCGCTCGCCATCGAGCCGACCACGGGTGAGGTTCATTTGCGTCACCACGTCAGCCCGTCCGGCTACTATCGTGGCAAGAAGGTTGCCAAAGGCTCGGCTGAATAAGACTCTTGAATTAGGCAGGTCGATTCCCGTGGGTGGGTAGCCTGCCTTTTCTTTTGCCTTATTGGATGACTGTTACTGTCGCCATCGACTGCATGGGCGGGGACCACGGTCCTGACGTCACCGTGCGGGCTGCGCTGGACTTCGTGCGCAAGCACGAGGATGTGCGTGCCATTCTGGTGGGGATCGAAGAACGGATTCGCCCCTTGCTTGCTGGCGCGGATCTGTCGCGCTTGGTTATTCGCCATGCCAGCGAAGTTGTGGCGATGGATGAGTCACCTGCGTTGGCCATTCGTACCAAGAAGGATTCTTCGATGCGCGTGGCGCTGGATCTCGTCAAGAGCGGCGAGGCCGATGCCTGCGTGTCTGCAGGCAATACGGGCGCGCTGATGGCTATCTCTCGCTTCGTCCTGAAAATGTTGCCAGGGATCGATCGGCCGGCGATTTGCGCCATCCTGCCGACCATGTCGGGTCATGTGCATGTTCTCGACCTTGGGGCAAACGTCGATTGCTCGCCGGAGCACCTGTTGCAGTTCGCCATCATGGGGGCCTCGCTGGTCGGTGCCATTGAGCACAAGGACCGTCCTACCGTCGGCATCCTCAATATCGGCGAAGAAGACATCAAGGGCAACGAAGTCGTCAAGCGTGCCGCGGAGTTGTTGAAGGACTCCGGTTTGAATTTCGTTGGCAACGTCGAGGGCGACGGGCTCTATAAGGGCGAGGCCGAAGTCGTCGTCTGCGACGGTTTTGTCGGCAATGTCGCGCTCAAGGCGTCCGAAGGTTTGGCGCAGATGCTTGCGACCTTCCTGCGCCAGGAATTCGGCCGCACGGTGTTTACCAAGATGGCCGCGCTGGTGGCATTGCCTGTCCTCAAGCATTTCAAGCGGCGTGTCGATCATCGTCGCTACAACGGGGCGAGTTTGCTCGGGCTCAAAGGTATCGTGGTCAAGAGTCATGGTTCGGCCGATGCCTTTTCGTTCGGTAACGCGCTCGACCGGGCGGCGGATACGGTCCGCAATCAGGTTCTCGAACGCATCTGTCAGCGCGTAGCCCTCCAGGCGCAGCAACAACCGATTCAGGAGATTGCATAGCATGTTTGCCCGTATTGCAGGTGTCGGCAGCTATTTGCCGGGATCACCCGTGAGTAACGATGATCTGGCCCGGCGGGGCGTCGATACCACCGACGAGTGGATTGTCACCCGGACCGGAATTCGTACCCGTTACCTTGCGGAAGCAGGAACTACCTCCAGTGCGATGGCTTTTGAAGCCAGTCGCCGTGCGCTCGAATCGGCCGGGGTGAAGGCGGACGAACTCGACCTGATCATTGTCGCGACCTCGACGCCGGATTATATTTTCCCGAGTACGGCCTGCCTGCTTCAGGGAAAGCTCGGCAACGTCGGCGCGATGGCCTTCGATGTGCAGGCGGTTTGCAGCGGCTTTGTTTACGCACTGAACATTGCCGACAAATACATTCGTTCCGGCAGTCACAAAAGGGCTCTTGTCGTCGGTGCGGAGGTTTTCTCGCGGATTCTCGACTGGAAGGATCGTACGACCTGCGTATTGTTCGGTGATGGGGCCGGCGCTGTCGTTCTTGAGGCTTCCGAAACTCCGGGTATTCTTGCCACCGCGGCGCATGCCGACGGTTCGCAGAATGGTATTCTTTCTGTTCCGGGCCAAGTTTGTGGCGGCCAGGTGACCGGTGACCCGTTCCTGCGCATGGATGGCCAGGCTGTCTTCAAGTTTGCCGTCCGGGTGCTTTTCGATGTAGCCAAGGAATGCTGCGACAACGCTGGCTTGGCGACCACCGATGTCGATTGGCTGATTCCGCATCAGGCCAACATCCGCATCATCGAGTCGACGGCCAAGAAGCTTGGTGTTCCGATGAGTAACGTCATCGTGACTGTGGACCAGCATGGCAATACGTCGGCGGCGTCCGTTCCGCTGGCGCTCGACGCGGCCGTTCGCGATGGACGCATCCAGCGCGGGCAGAAAATCATGCTTGAAGGTGTCGGTGGCGGCTTTACCTGGGGTGCGGTGCTGCTCCAGTTCTAACTTGGGAAGGGAATATCCTATGGCATTCGCTTTCGTTTTTCCGGGGCAGGGGTCGCAGTCGGTCGGTATGATGAACGCCTACGGCGACGCCGCCATCGTGCGCTCGACGTTCGATGAGGCGTCGGCGACGTTGGGGCAGGATCTGTGGCAACTCGTTGCCGAGGGCCCGGCCGAACTCCTGGCGCAAACCGTCAATACGCAGCCACTGATGCTGACCGCGGCGATCGCGGCCTACCGCCTGTGGCTGGAGATGGGCGGGCGTTTGCCTTCAGTCGTCGCCGGCCATAGTCTGGGCGAGTATTCTGCTCTCGTCGCGGCAGGCGTGATCGAATTCAAGGATGCCGTGCCGCTGGTGCGCCTGCGCGCATCTGCGATGCAGGAAGCCGTACCGGTTGGGGCGGGCGCGATGGCGGCGATTCTGAATCTCGACGATGACAAGATTCGCGAGGCTTGTGCTGAGGCAATGGCCGAAGTCGGTGACGGGCAGGTTGTCGAACCGGTCAATTTCAATGGTCCGGGGCAAACCGTGATCGCCGGCAGCAAGGCGGCCGTCGAGCGTGCCTGCGATGGATGCAAGTCGCGTGGTGCCAAGCGAGCGGTCATTCTGCCGGTCTCCGCACCGTTCCATTCGTCACTTATTCGCCCCGCAGCCGATAAACTCGGTGCGCGTCTGGCCGAGCTTGAATTCAAGGCGCCAAGCATTCCAGTGATCAATAACGTCGACGTCGCGATCGAAAGCGACCCTGCAAAGATCAAGGATGCGCTCATTCGTCAGGCGTACTCTCCCGTGCGCTGGGTGGAGACTATCCAGAAGATAGCCACCATGGATGTGTCGAATGTCGCAGAGTGTGGGCCGGGCAAGGTGCTTGCCGGCCTCGTCAAGCGTTGCGCAGAAGGACTCAATGGAATCGCCCTGTGCGATGTTGCTTCGATCGAAGCGAACCTCAACCTGGAGTAATTCATGTACTTGAAAGACAAAGTTGCACTGATCACCGGTGCTGCTCAAGGCATCGGCGCGGCGATTGCCCGCGAGTTGGGTCGTCATGGCGCGACGATCGTTGGCACCGGCATCAATGACAAGGACGCCGAGCGCATCAACGCGGCGCTGGCCGAAGCAGGGACTCCTGGCCGCGGTATCGTCATGGACGTTCGCGATCCAGCGCAGATCGAGGCCGGTATCGAAGCGATCGAAAAGGAGTTCGGCGGCATTTTCGTCCTGGTCAACAACGCCGGGATCACCCGCGACAACCTGACGATGCGCATGAAGGACGAAGAGTGGGATGCCGTCATCGATACCAACCTGAAGGCAGTCTTCCGCCTTTGCCGTACCGTCATGCGCGGCATGATGAAGGCGCGTGACGGACGCATCATCAATATTTCGTCCGTCGTCGGCTATGCGGGCAACGCCGGTCAGGCCAACTACTGTGCTTCCAAGGCGGGTGTGGCCGGAATGTCCCGCGCATTGGCGCGCGAGCTCGGCAGCCGGAACATTACGGTTAACTGCGTTGCGCCGGGGTTCATCGATACGGACATGACCAAGGTGCTGGAAGAGAAGCAACGTGCGGCACTCGTCGCCAACGTTCCGCTCGGACGCCTTGGACAGCCCGAGGATATCGCCGCTGCCGTGGGTTTCCTGGCGTCGCCGGGAGGTGCCTACATCTCCGGCGCGACGATCCATGTCAACGGCGGCATGTACATGAGTTAAACGCCCGCAAGGGAAGTGGGCGACTGACCGGTTCGCCCGCTGTTATTGGTAAGAGCCGGTCGGTTTGTTAGAATCCAACGGTTTTTGTTCTATACACGAACCTTTCTTAAAAGGAGTCCTTTAATGGAAAACATCGAACAACGCGTCAAGAAGATTGTTGCTGAACAACTTGGCGTTAACGAAGCTGACATCAAGAACGAATCGTCTTTCGTTGACGATCTGGGTGCCGACTCGCTGGATACCGTCGAACTGGTCATGGCGCTTGAAGAAGAATTCGAATGCGAAATCCCGGATGACGAAGCTGAAAAGATCACCAGCGTTCAGCAAGCGATCGACTACGTCGTCGGCCACAAGAAGTAATTTTCCGACAGCGAGAAGCGTCTGTGTCCGGCTGGAGCCGTCCACAGACGTTTTTTCTTTTGCTCCTTCATCTTTCCTGTTTTCCCGGAGAATAAATTGACACGTCGCAGAGTCGTCATTACCGGCCTTGGAATCATTTCCCCTGTTGGCAACACCGTCGATCAAGCCTGGCAGAACATTTTGGCGGGCCGTTCGGGAATTGACCGAATCACACGTTTCGATGCGTCCTCGTTCCCCGTGCAGATCGCCGGCGAAGTGAAGGACTTCGACATCACCCAGTACCTTCCCGCACGGGATGCGCGCCGCATGGATATCTTTATCCACTATGGCTTGGCTGCTGGTATCCAGGCGATCAAGGATGCCGGATTGGATGCCAATCCCGCTGACGCAGAGCGTTTCGGGGTGTCCATCGGTTCGGGCATTGGTGGCTTGCCGATGATCGAGACGACCCGCGATGAATTCGTCGCCTCGGGCGTGCGCAAGATTTCGCCGTTCTTCGTCCCCGGTTCGATCATCAACATGATTTCGGGCAATCTGTCGATCATGTACGGCTACAAGGGACCGAACATCGCGCTGGTCAGCGCCTGTTCCACCGGGACGCACAGCATCGGCGATGCCGCCCGCCTGATTGAATACGGTGATGCGGATGTCATGGTTGCCGGAGGTGCGGAGTGCACGGTATCGCAACTTGGGGTGGGCGGCTTCTGTGCAGCTCGCGCCCTGTCGACGCGCAATGACGATCCGAAGACAGCCAGCCGGCCGTGGGACAAGGACCGCGATGGTTTTGTGCTCAGCGAGGGCGCCGGCGTGATGGTGCTCGAAGAGTACGAGCATGCCAAGGCCCGTGGCGCGCGGATTTATGCCGAACTTGCTGGTTCCGGGATGAGTGCCGATGCCAACCACATGACCGCGCCGTGCGAAGACGGGGAAGGCGCCGCGCGCTGCATGACCAATGCCTTGCGCAACTCGCGCGTAAACATGGACGAGGTCAATTATCTCAACGCGCACGGAACTTCGACGCCGCTGGGCGACGTGGCCGAAACGGTTGCGGTCAAACGTGCTTTTGGTGATCACGCCAGGAAACTGGTGGTCAACTCGACCAAGTCGATGACGGGGCACCTGCTTGGAGCGGCTGGGGGAATCGAGGCTGTCTTCTCGGCGCTGGCCATCTACAACCAGGTGTCGCCACCGACCATCAATATCTTCAATCAGGACGAGCAGTGCGATCTCGACTACTGCGCCAACGAGGCGCGGCAGATGAAGATTGATGTCGCCATTTCCAACTCGTTCGGTTTTGGCGGTACCAACGCCACCGTGGTCCTCCGGCGGGTGTAACCACTCGTCGTAGCGAAAGACGGTGCAGTTTCCTGTTTTTATCGAACTGCGCCGGTCGCTGATTCAACAAGTGCTGCTGGCAGCGATGCATGCTGCGGCAGCACTTTGCGTATCGGCGCTGCCAGTCGGATGGATCTTGCAGGGCTTGCTGCTCGTGCCGGTGCTTGTTTCGGGTGGCTTGACGTTACGCTCCCCGAGCATCGTCGCGGTTCAGTTGGGGGAAGCAGAGTTGCATATCCGAACATCAGCCGGAGCACAGTTGCTTGCCACTCTGCGTCCCGCATGTGCCGTATTTACGTGTCTAGCCATTTTGCGCCTCCGGTGTGAAGGCGAGGCGAAGGGGCGATCGTTGGTGATTTTCCCGGATAGCCTATCCGGGGATGATTTCAGGAAGCTTCGCGTTTGGCTCCGCTGGAAGATATCGTTCGCCGAGAAGGGCGCGGCGCCGGTCTCTTGAGCACCGTATTTCTTGCCTTCTTGAGCAGCTCGGGATAGTCACGGCTGAAATGGAGGCCACGGCTTTCCTTGCGTTTCATGGCGCAACGCACAATCAGGTCGGCAGTGTCGACGAGGTTTCGCAGTTCGATCAGGTCGTGGCAGACCCGGAAGTTCGCGTAATAGTCGTGAATTTCTTTTTCCAGCAGCCGGATGCGGTGCTGGGCGCGTTGCAGGCGCTTGGTGGTGCGGACGATTCCGACGTAATCCCACATGAAGCGCCGCAATTCCTCCCAGTTGTGGGAGATGACGACTTCCTCATCGGGGTCGGAAACGCGGCTCTCGTCCCAATCGGGAAGAGCGGGAAACTCGATCTTCGGTTGCGCCAGAATGTCGTTCGCTGCTGCCTCAGAGAAAACAAGGCACTCGAGAAGCGAATTGCTGGCGAGGCGATTTGCGCCATGCAGGCCCGTACAGGAGGCTTCGCCGGACGCATATAGCCCGGGAATGGTGGTCCGCGCATGCAGGTCTGTGACAATGCCACCGCAGGTGTAGTGCGCTGCCGGAACGACCGGGATCGGGTCGCGGGTAATGTCGATGCCCAACTCGAGGCAGCGTGCCATGATGTTGGGGAAGTGCTCCTTCAGGAACTCAGCGGGTTTGTGCGAAATATCGAGGTAGACGCAGTCGAGACCACGTTTCTTCATCTCGAAGTCGATTGCCCGGGCTACGACATCGCGGGGGGCTAGTTCGGCGCGCGGGTCGTGGTCCGGCATGAAGCGCGTCCCGTCGGGCAGCTTGAGCAGTCCGCCTTCGCCACGAACGGCTTCCGAAATGAGGAAGGACTTGGCCTGGGGATGGTACAGGCACGTGGGGTGGAACTGGATGAACTCCATGTTGGCGATGTTGCATCCCGCACGCCAGGCCATGGCGATGCCGTCGCCGGAGGAGGTGTCCGGGCTGGTGGTGTAAAGATAGACCTTTCCGGCGCCTCCCGTCGCAATCAGCGTGTGGGGCGCCGCGATCGTGATCACTTCGCCTTTCTGGTTGTCAAGCACATAGGCGCCGTAGCAACGATTCTCCGACAGACCGAGCTTTTCCCCGGTGATCAGGTCGATCGCGATGTGATCTTCGAGAATGGTGATGTTGGGATGTCGCTTGACATTTTGCGTGAGGGCTTCCTGCACGGCAAACCCCGTTGCGTCGGCAACGTGGATAACCCGGCGGGCACTGTGGCCACCTTCGCGTGTCAGGTGGTAGCCGGCATTGTCGCGGGTGAACTTGACGCCTTGGTCGATGAGCCAGTCGATGGCGCGTTTTCCGTTTTCGACGACGAATCGCGTTGCGTCGGGGTCGTTCAGGTGGGCTCCTGCGATGAATGTGTCACGGATGTGATCCTCGATCGAATCCTTGTTGTCGAGGACAGCGGCAATTCCGCCTTGAGCCCGGGCTGATGCGCTGTCATCCATCGTGCGCTTGCAGATAAGGCCAACCTTGCAGGTTTCTGCAAGCCGGATGGCCGCGGATTGACCGGCCAAACCACTGCCGATCACGAGAACATCGAACTGAAGCACCACGTCGGAGTCCTTGAGTATGCATAAGACACAGCGCGAAACTATAGCACGTGGAAACAGAAGCCCTTGCTCGCAGTCGGGTATTTTTTCCGTTGTGTGCCGGCAACGCGTGTATTTGGCAGGTTTCCGCCTACTTGAGCAACGTGAAGCGGATATCCTCGGCATCCCCTGTTGGCGGTCGTGAATTGAGCCAAAGTGAATAGCCGAGGCGAGGAGGACTCTGCTTCGTTTGAAGAGCGGGCCGCGGAATGTCGTCACGCTCCAGCACGAGTTTTATTTCACAATCGAGGGTGAGTCCCGAAGAGAATCGAATCAATTCCTGCAATGCCAGAATCTCTCGCCGTCCAGGCATGAATCGGGAAAATTGCTCGGCGTTGAGCGGGCCGAGGCGCAATTGCATTTTGTTTTGTCGATCCCAGATACGTTCGCCGATGAAGGTGGTTCGTCCGAGTACGCAGTTCCGACCGCTGATCAGGGCGCTCTGTTCTTGTTCGGGGAGCTTTATCCACTGCCCGGTGAATTGCTCGAGTCGTGCCTCGACGCCAAAGAAACCCTTTACAAGCGCTTCGATGTTGACTGCCGGAATCGGGCGCTGTGACAGCAGGCCCGCATAGTGAATCAGAAAGAGGTCCGGGACTCCACCGTCGTCCGGGCTGAGGCGGCGCTGCATGTGGCGTAGTCCGACACCGACGATGTCGAGCAGGTTGCGCGAGAAGCCGTCCTGCTCCCCCGCTTCAAAGGGGAGATAGAAACGGTACTTTCTCCATGCGGCGTAGAAAAGCGAAACGGCGCGATGGGTGAACATGTCAAGGAATGCGTGACCGGTACGGTCACGAAAGTGGTTGCGCCGGTCGATGAGCAGTTCGGTATAAGCTGTCGGCAAAACTCCAGAGGGGCCGAGCAGCCCCATGAAATTCACGCTCACCTCGGTGGCGCCGCCGTCGGCATGCCCGGATGGAGGCTGTTTTTCCGCAGATGGTCTGCGTAAGGCGACACGGTCGATCTGGCTGGCGGGAAATGAAAGCGACAGCTTCGAAGAGAACCGCAGGCCAGCGGGAATCGTTCGAGCGTTGCTGTCCTCGCGTCCGAGCGCAAGCAGGCGAACGGCTTGGAAGAAGCCGAAGCGCGGTCCCTCTGCGAACAGTTCCGCGACTAGATTACGAGCGCCTCGCCGGCCCTGGCTGGCCATCTGGCTATCTCCTGTTGCGGTTGATGAGAGAGTAACGTCAGGCGTGTGAAGCTGTTCGGACCGGAATAGAGCGCGAAGAAGCGCTCAAGGACAGCGCCGAAAAGAACCGTGCCGCTGCCCACGAAAGCGCTTTCGTCAAGCGTGAGCGTTATGTCGAGCCCACGCACCAGCCCCGAGAAATGCTTGCTGGCTACGAGTGTCGTTGCCGGTTGGGTGGAAATCGCCTTGATCCCCTGGATTTCGCGGGTCATGCGCTGCGATTGCGTCAGGTTGTAGAGTGTGAGCATCTCCTGCAAAGCGTCCTTTCCCTGGCTGACGATCGACAGGTGATTCAGCGAGAGATGCGAGATCAGCCGCCAGTACAGTCCGGTCTTTGTGGGGGGGCGGGCTGCGCGCGTCGGCTTGCGTAGCGGACGAACACGTTTTACGACCGGGAACTGAGGCAGCGAAAAGTCCGCGTGCCTGTCTTGGGTGGTGCCGCCGAACGGGAGTTGCTCCGGCAAGTCGCGGTTGCTGCAGGTGAGTTTCAGCGACAGGACTTCGAGTTCGGGCCGGTGGGGTGAGAATTCGCTGTCGACGAAGGCGATTTCCACATCTGTGCCGTTGTCGTTGTCCAGTACAGACGCTTCGCGTGTGGCGTACCAGTAATATCGCGGAACGCCGTTGTGATGGTGATGCTGGATCGAATAGAACGGCGGGACAATGTGCGCAGCCTCGGTTGAGGAGTTCTTTTCAGCGTAGACAACGGACTCGATCGATATGACTTCGTACGCTCTTTGGCGCCGTGCGTTGGCGATGACCGGGTAGGACGTTTTTTGGTGGCTGATGCGCAGCGGCTCTGCCTGTTGCTCGAAGAGGTTGATTGCCGGTGTGCAGCCGAGCCTGAAGTTGGCTGCGTTCAGCGTTTGGGCAAGCCGGTTGTGGCGTTCGCTGTCCGCATAGCTGTGCAAGAATATCTGGATCGTAAACTTGTCACCAGAATGGCGTAAGGCGGGGTGATCGAGTCCGGTGATATCCACGAACAGGAACTTGTCCGGAAACGAAAAGTACTCGCTCAGAAGGCGGTAGCCTGCGAATGAGCGGTTGTCGTAATCGAGCAGGGTCTCGTCGGCGGCGAATCCCACCGGGGCAAGGGCGGTGGCGGGGAGCGCCAGCGTGTGGCTCGGCGTATCCTGCGTGTCGGTGATTCGGATCTGTATCGTTCCGACCGTGAGCAACTCATATAGCAAGGCCATCAATCCCGAGTCGCCATCGAGATAGAAACGCAGCTTGTCTAACCCGAGTTTTTCGACGGGCAGGCCGCCTTGCGTTTCGAATTGCAACGAGATGGCTGCGGCGGCTGTCGGACACAGGCGGCGTAGATGCTCGGAGTTCTGTGTCAGTTGCAAACGTGCCGAGGTTAGCCGCATCGGCCACAAATCGGTCGGGTAGCAGGTGCGGAACTGACAGGGGTGTCCGCCGACAGAGGGTGATACGGCGGGGTGATGGCGAGGGACGACGGCTTTCCCGGTGAGTTCCGGATTGTCCGGCGAGAGTTCCATCTGCAGGATGGTGCAGGATGGAAAAGGCTGCGTGTAATGCGGATAGAGAACCTGCATGAACGCTTCGGAAATTTCCGGAAACTCGTCATCCAGCTTGCGATGGATGCGCGCGGCCAGGAAGGCGAACCCCTCCATGATTCGCTCGACATGCGGATCCTCGCTCTGATTCTCGTCGATCAGGAGACGCCGGGCGATCTTGGGGTAACGGCGGGCAAATTCGCCGGAAAGCTCGCGCAGGTACGTGAGCTCTCGTTCGTAGTACGGCAGCAATTCTTTGAGCATTCAGCTTTCCCGGATCTGGTAGGAGCTTGTCGATAGTTGCAGCGTGGCGTCGAAGCGGACCGGCGGACGTGTGGGCACGACATCCAGATAAGCGTCAACGCGAAACCGCAGCATGCGTTCGGTGCCATTCGGCGAGTCCAGGCTGACACAGACCGAGTCAAGACGAGGTTCATGTCTCTCGATGGCGATGCGGATCTTGTCGCGCAAATAGGCTCGGTCCCCTGGATCGAGAAGACTCAGGCTCGACAGGTCGGTAATGCCGAAATCGAGCATCGATGTGCGGGTGTTGGGAAAACCGCTCAGGTGCTCGTCCGTGTCCACGCAGCGCGCATTGAGTAGCGCTTCGATGTCGCGGGCAACCGCTCGCTTCAGCGCGCGAATGTCGAATGCCTGGAAAAAGGACGTTTCTTCACCGTTTCTGGGGTTGTCGTCAAGAAGACGGTCGAGAACGGAAGGAACAAAGCCGGCATGTGCAACGTCGTGAGGCATAGGGGGGTTGGGTGCCTTCTTCTCAGGTCGATGTACGCAACCTGCCCGGCCTCTGATGGGGCAGGAGGGCTTCCGGATCGTCGGGGAGAGGGACTGCCAGCGCAGGCTGCTTCTGCGTTTGAGTCAAGGTTTCGGTTTCATTGCCCAGCCAGCCGCGAAACGAGAAGAAAAACAGGCATCCGATGAGTCCCAGCAGGGCGAAGAACAGCCACAGCGGGAGTTCGTTGCAGACGTAGTTTTGAAACCGGTGCGGTAGTTGCCAGTTGGGCGCGAAAGCATTCCGCCCCCCGCGTGCCTGAACAATCTCCTGCCCAAGGCGGCTGATCAGGTAGTCGAGCTTTTCGGTTCCCTCGATGAGGTATTTTCCCTGAAATCCGAGAAGAAGAACTGTGTAGCAGACTTCCAGCACTTCGACGTTGGCGACGGGGTCGATACGCATTGTTTCAAGTTTTTCGAAGAAATTCTCGCCAGCGAGGTGTTCGCCAAACAGGCGAAGTTGCAGGGGATTTCGTTCCCACTGTGGGCGAATTGCAAAGTCCGACGCCAGGATGATTTCATCCATTGCGGCACAGAACGCGTACTTGGCATTTTCGATTGCCATTGCTGGTTTGTTCAGATTGCGGGCGTCCGTTTCAAACTGGTTGAGGAATCTTCCGACGCGACGATGGAATTCCTCATGTGATTTGGGTGCTTGGCCATCGCGTAGAAGGAAAAGAAGGTAGATCCCTTCCTCCATCAGTTCGCTCAATGTGCGGCTGAAAGCGATGGTCGTAGATGTGGCAACTTCTTTGTTGGCGGTAATGGTCAATGTCATTCTTTTTCTCAGCGGAAAACTGCGAACAGCTCAAGCTTGATGTCGATAAGTGTTTGCGGAACGTAGATGCAAATGCTTCTGCTCTTGCGCATGCGCTCGAACATTTGCCCTTGTGGTTCCAGTACGAAATAGTGGTTTCCTACACGCACCGGAAGCGCAGATGGGGTCTGTGCCGCGTGGGCAAGACGAACGCCGGGCAGTGCTGAATTCAGGATCTTTTCTACATCGTCGGGAGACCCTGCCTTGAGCTTGAGGGGGATCGTGTCGAGCAATTCGGTCGTGGGGCGCTCGCTTGATACGGAGAGGTAGTAATCGACGTTTTCGACAAGACTCTCGCTGTCCAGACGCCCGACGTGGAACGAGGGTTTTGTGTTGTCCAGGGGGATTTGTGCGTACCGGTCCGATATGACTGTTTCCAGCAGTTCCCGGATCAGTGCGTCGATACGAGCGAAAACGTCTGTCAACTGTTCGTGGGCGTAATGAGGAATTTCACCGAGAGTTCGTGTCGAAGAGAACGTCATCAGTTCTCCGCACAACTGGGCTAGCGCAATGTAGAGCGTTTCTGGATGTGTTGGTGTCAGCGCGTAGTGGTTCAGCAGGGGGAAGCTCCGGTTGACCGTGTGCAGCAGCCAGAATGAGGCGATATCCGAGGTGCCGTATTCGACGACGCTCTTCACTCTCTCTCGATGTCTCACCGCCAGCGCCTGGCTTTTGATGATCAGGATGTCGATAAGGCGCCTTGTCACCATCGTCAGATGGTGGTTTGCCTCGAGCTCGATCAAGGGAGGGATGAAGCTGGGGTTGAGTTCCCACACGCCGGCAGCATTTTTTTCTATGCGTGCGATAGCGATACTAAGGTGACCGTCGCGGTTTTCCTCTTCAACCATCATCCGGACGTTGGGTTGTAGCGTGGATACGTCGGCCTCCAGGGCGTCAGTAAAAAGGTCCGGGCAGGAAACATGCGAGGTCTGGTAGCGGGGGCGTCGCGCTAGCGTGCTTTCGCTTTCGGCACAATTGCCTCCAAAAGTGCTGAGCGAGGGCAGGCAGGCGTAAAGCGTTGTGCCGGTTCCGATATTCCGTATGTCGGCGATGGTTCGTGTCGAGGGAAGGGGGGCTGATGCCGGCGCATCAACGTGGAGCCCATCGCTGAATACGACGTCCAGCGAGTCGAGCCGTAGCAGTCCGCCCCGCAATGCTTCCTGGTCGAGAACGCATTTCCGGACTCCCCAGGGATAGGCTCGGGTATGGCGCAAGCTGTTGGTCAGGCAGTTTTCTAGAAACAGTGTCTGTTGCTGAAAATGTTGTGGGCGAAGAAACATTCCCTCGCCCCATAGAATGCGATTGGTTCCAAACATGATTTCTTTTTTTGGCTGAACGTTGGTAGCGCCGAACCGGCCGCTGGAAGCTTGTGTATTGAGCTTGTGTATCGAATTTGATGGCTAGGGCAAGGATTTTTGGAGAAGCGGGATTGCCTGGCGGGTGTAGCGTCCCTGAGCGGTTTCCCCCGTCGGTGATTGATAGTGTTTAACGAGCGAGGGCTCCGAGAGAAGCTTTTTCGCCTCGTTGAGCAAATTGTCTCTTCGTGTGGTTTGGGGCGGGTTGATAGAGGTGTCATTGCCCGGACCGCATTCGCCTTTGGGTTGGCTAGGTTGCCCGGGAAGCAGTAGTTGCCCCTCGCCGGTGATCTCGATGTAGCAGTCCTTCGCCCGGAAACTGACCCCGGCAATGCGATTTCCTTTTGCGTCCAGAGTGTCGACGAGTTGGCGCCAGAGATGGGGGTCCGGCTTGCGGAACAACCCGACGATGCCGAGATAGCGGGTTTCATCGAGCAGTTTCACCGGGGCGGCGTAGGTTCCTCCAGGGACGAGTACCAGATCCGTTTTGCTGATGAGCGAAGGTCCCAGCAGCTCGGTTTCAGGGTGCCCGATGATCAGTGTGTCGAACGTCAGCTTCGAAAACTCGTTGGCATCCCTTAACTGATAAAGGCGAATGACGACCGACAGTGATTGCCCATTCACGTCCCGATTCAGCACCTGGTCACCCTCGGCGTTGATCGAATACTGAAACGGGCCTTTGGGGGGCGACGAACAGGCGCTAAGGCACGCAAGCACGATCGACAGAGTGATGGCATGGAAAACAGACAGGCTTTGTGTTTTCGTGATTGTTTCGTTTGGCATGTGTGTTTGTTGATATGATATTTGTCATATCCCGTAACGGATATGACGTTCGTTATATGTTTCTGATTTTGCGAAGAAAAAGTTATGTTTGGTGCGTATATTATCCACTGTTAATCTAATTTCATAGTACGATCGCATCTTTTTATATGTATTAGGAATGTGCTAAAAGGAAGTTGTTGCTCTCTTGTGGCCGAATGGTGGCCAGCGCCAATGAGACGTTGTCCGGCGTGAGTGCTATGGCCTTGATGGGGGTTCTGGCGGGCATGGCAGCGCTCATGAGTCTTGCTGTGTGGATCGGCTGGCGTTTTTTTCTACCTTCTCGGGTCGGAGTGGTTGAACGGCGGGGTAAGCAAGTTGCTTCGTGGTGCGTGAAGCCGGTCATGGCGATCTTCTGGCGTCTCATGACACGGAATCAGTTGTTCGGTTATTTGACGATAGGGTTGGTGGTCGGAGGGCTTGGTGTCGTCGTCGTGCTCTCCCTTTCCAATTCCATCGTGATGGATTCATTGGCGCTTCGGGAATGGGGGCGGCAGTCACATATCCAGAAAGCGCTGGACCCGGAATATCTGGCTCCTCCTCCAGCATTCCCGCCGTCATTTTTTGTGGGAAGCGGACGTGATGATCTGGAAGCGGCGAACCGGGATTGGGGGCGGCTCAATCCCAGGTTCCTGAAGCCTGTGCTGGAGCTACTGCGTCGGCTTGAAAAGCGCGGGTACGTGTTCGCCCTCCTCGAAGGATATCGCAGCCCGGAGCGCCAGGAAATGCTGGCTGACAAAGGCTCGCACGTGACAAATGCGCGTGCTTACCAGAGCAGGCATCAGTTCGGGCAGGCTGCCGATCTAGCGCCGATTCGAGACGGTCGTTTGGTGATTTCCGAACGTGATCCGTGGGCGATGGAAGCCTATCTGGTTCTCGGCGAAGAGGCTGAAAGAACCGGAATGGTGTGGGGGGGGCGTTGGTGGCTCAAGGACTATGGGCATGTCGAGGCGAGTGCATTTTGATGTGCCAGGAGGGTGTGCATGCTGTTTGTTGATGTTTTGGGGATTGATTGATGCGTAAGCTGTTTGGCAACAAGACGTTGGCTTCCTCATTGGGATTTGTGATCCTCGTCAGTCTAGTTTGGCTGGCGGGGCCTTACCTGGGATTGCCTTCCGAGCAATCGCGACTGTACGTCATTGTCGGCATCCTGCTTCTCTGGGTGCTCCTTTTGCTCCTTGGTCGCGCACTTTCCGAGCGCGCGGGGCGTATGTTGGACAAAATGTTGCGACGTCAGGCCGATGAGGCGGTGATTAGCGCAAGTGCGGATCAGCGACGGGAGGTGGCTCAGATCCGCCAGCGACTGCTGGCAGCGATCGATAAGCTCAATTCCTCGGAACTTGGAAAGCGGGCAGGAAAGGCGGCCCTCTACGAACTGCCGTGGTACATGGTTATCGGGCACTCCGCAGCGGGGAAGAGCACGGCAATTTGCCAGTCGGGGCTGAACTTTCCCTATGGCGACGGGCAACCTGTGACCGGGGTGAGCGGTACGCGGAATTGCGACTGGTTCTTCTCGTCCGAAGGGGTTCTACTCGATACGGCCGGTCGTTACTCGACGGCGCATGAAGATCGTGGGGAGTGGTTGGAGTTCCTCAAGCTGCTCAAGAAACATCGGGCACGCGCCCCAGTAAACGGCATTCTGGTGGCTCTCAGCTATACGGAACTCATGGGACGCAACCAGGAACAGTCCTTTCTCTATGCAAATCGGATACGCGAGAGGATTGACGAGATAGACAACGCGTTCGCCGCCAGCATGCCGGTTTATCTGGTGCTTACGAAGATGGATCTCGTCGCCGGTTTCTCGGAGTTTTTTGAAGAAATTCCTCCCGAGGAGCGACATGCCGTTTGGGGAGCAACGCTGTCTCATGACCAGGAAAACGGTTTTGATGCGGCTCGTGTCGTCGGGCAGCAGTTCGATGTGTTGCAGCGAGGGCTGGTGCAGATGGGGCTTGACCGGCTGGCCCAAAGCCGCGGAAACGTGCGCCGGCCAGCGCTGTTCGCATTCCCGATCGAGTTCAACAGTCTTCGCGAGCCGCTGTGCAAGTTCGTTGAAATGCTGTTTCAGCACGATCCTTATCACACCAAGCCGCTGTTGCGAGGTTTCTACTTCACCAGTGCCATTCAGGAAGGGCGGCCGCAGGCTGTTGCCGGGGAGCGGATTACGCGGGTCTTCGATCTGGAAGAAAGAAGCTCGGATATAGCTCCGCCGAGCAAGGCGGATGGCTATTTCCTGCAGTCGTTGTTTCGCGAAGTCCTGTTCCCCGATTGCCACCTGGTCACGCGGCAAACAAAGCCTGCTGCGGCTCGCTGGCGCGTAGCGGGAATGGTGGCGGGTCTGAGCGCCTTGGCGATCTGCTCTGGACTGCTGACATGGTCGTTCGTCGGCAATCAGAAACTTGTTGCCTCGGCGCAGGAAGAATTGCTGGTTGCCCGGCAACTCGCAAGAAGCAATGAACTGGTTGACCGGCTCAAGGGACTCCAGGTCCTGCAACTGCGCATCGAGCAGTTGTACCAGTATCGCCAGGAGGGGCTTCCCTTCAAGCTTGGGGTTGGACTCTATCAAGGCGGCGAGATAGAGCGGGTACTTCGGCTGGAATACTTCGCGGGGGTTCGGGAACTGATGCTTGCCCCGGTCAAGGTTGCTCTTGAAAGAACCCTCGCCGGGCTTGGTTCCGTCCCCGCCCCTGTCACTGTCCCACCCGTTGCGCCGCCGCCCGTCGAGTCACCGAAGAAGGTTCGGCCGCCGCAACCCGCTCAAAGCGATGGAGAACTCCCGTTTATACCCATTGGCTATCGACTCTCCGATGCCAGGCCAGTAAAGGGATTTGTTGTCCCCGCGTCAATGCGTCACGGCGCAAGCGGTGTGCGCGTGATACGCACGCAATTGAATGTCACTGCTCCGGGAAACGACCATCGTTCCAGGTCGCTCGCCGGGGTGCTCCCATCCGGAGAGACTCGGCTGGAAGACAGCTACAACGCCCTCAAGACGTATCTGATGCTCAAGTACAAGGAGCGCATGGATGTTCCGCATCTGTCCGATCAGATTCCGAAGTATTGGCTTCCCTGGTTGAGGGAACACAGCGGAAAGGGCAACAAGGATGAAATCAACCGGATGGCGGAGCGCGTGGTCGCCTTCTATTTGTCTCAGATTGCCTCGGATGATTTGCCGCTTATCGACAACCGCGAGGATCTCGTCGGATCAAGCCGGGAAGTCCTGCGCAGCAGTTTCAAGCAGCTTTCTGCCGTTGAGCGTGTCTACAACGAACTGAAAGCCCGAGCGAACACTCAGTTCGCTCCCATGACCATCGGGCGCATTCTCAATAGCCGCGATCTCGACGTTGTGGTGGGCAGTACGACTGTTGCCGGAGCGTTCACACGGGAAGCCTGGGAAAAATACTTCAAGGTCGCAATCGCCGATGCTGCCGGCGGGACTATCAAGGGGGACGATTGGGTGCTGGCTACGTCGTCCTTGGAGGATCTCGGGAAAGGGGGGGGGCTCCGAAAGCAACAGAGCGGCGCTCGAGGCGCTGTACAAGGCCGAATATGCGCGGGAGTGGAAGAAATTCCTGCAGGGGGTGGCAATACAGGACTTCGGGTCTGTGGAAAATACGGTGCAGGCTCTCGGGAAACTGTCCGATGTGCAGACCTCCGCCATCCGGCAGATTCTGACTACGGCTGCCCATGAAACATCCTGGGACAATCCCTCCCAGATAAGCCGGTCGATAGAAAGCGCAAAAAGTTCGGTGATCGAGAGGACCGAAAAGCTCATTCGCGGGAATGCCACGGCCAATGTGGCGATGGAGCGGAGTTTCGGCGAGATTGGCAGGAAGTTCTCCCAGCTGCAGGAACTGACCCGTGCCGGTGAGGGGGGGAGAATGCCGCTGTCCGCTTATCTGGACATGCTTTCCAAACTCAAGGGGCGTCTGGCCCAATTGGCGAGTAATCCCGACGCGGGAGCTGCCGCGCGTAGCTTGATGCAGGCGACCCTGAATTCTTCCGGCTCCGAATTTTCGGAGGCACTGGCGTTGGTCGACGGAGGGCTTCTCGCTTCGGTCTCTGACGATGTCAAGGAGACGGTACGACCGCTGCTGGTCCGTCCGCTGATACAGGCGTATTCGGTTCTGATTCCGCTGGTGGAGCAGGATATCAACCGCAAATGGCGTACTGAGGTGCTTGCCAGTTGGCGCTTGCTTTCAGGCAAGTACCCTTTTTCCGATTCGGCCAACGAAGCGCAGATGAGCGATATTTCCAAGTTTCTCAAGCCGGGTGAAGGAACGCTGGCGAAGTTCGTCAATATGCACCTTGCCGGATTGGTGACGCGGCGCGGGGAGCAACTTGTTCCCCGGACCTGGGCCAATCTCGGGGTGAGTTTCAGTCCGGCGTTCCTGTCCGGTGTTTCGGCTTTGTCCTCGGTCGGCAATTCTGTTTTGCAGGAGGGTGATGCCGCGCGCTTCGAGCTGCAGCCGCTTCCGACGCCAGGGTTGAGTGAAATTCTGATCGAACTCGACGGTCAGGTCCTCCGTTATCGCAACGGTCCCCAACTCTGGACGGGGTTCAGCTGGCCAAATGCCCAGGCCAGCATACAGGGAGCGCGGTTGCAGGTGGTCTCCTTTGCCGGCGTGTCCACCTCGATGGCGAATCACGGTGGGCGACTCGGGCTCATGCGTTTGCTAACCCAGGCTCGAGTAGAGGACCGCGGAAACGGTTCCGCCACGCTGGAATGGCGGTTTGATCCGCGCAGCGGCAATGCAGCCGCTGGAGGCGGGGCGGATGGCGTGGTCCGTTTCAATTTCCGCGTGGTCAGCGGTGCCAACCCGCTCTCACTCTCCGGTCTGCGCAGCCTCAGTCTGCCGGAAAGAGTAACGATCAGAGGAAACTGAATGCTCAATCTCTCGTTTCAGCGAGCCGAGTCGCTTTCGGAGCCGGCATGCGTCCTGTGCGGAAAACTGCCGAGCCGTCCGGATTTCGTCCGTGTCAACGCCAATCATCCCGTAGCGCGTGAGCTTGATACGCGCATCCAGTCGGTGCTGGAAAAGAGACTGGGCGATAGCTTGTTCCGCGAAGCATTCAGCCAGGGCGCTCCGGTGGATTTTTGCTACGTTCCGCAAGATCGGCGCCACGTCATGGTCGGCGTCCTCGTTCCCAGCCAGGATTCCGCCGGGCGGTTGTACCCGCTGATCGCCGGGCGGATTCATCCGGGTGAGGGTGTTGGCGGCTACCTGCCGGTCCTTCCCATTGCACACGAAGTGTTTTTCGACGGTCTGCGTGACCAGGCGGTGAATGCCGTACAGAACTCGGTCGAGGCGCTTTCGTGCAGACAGTTCCTCGAACACAGCCTTCAATGGGAACACTCGGGCGAAGAGGATCTTCAACTCGCGGCGAGTGTCGTTCAGCGCTTTCTTGCTCAGACGCCGTGCGGGCGGCTGGCGGGGCTTCTCGGTGATGAAGGGGATTCCGCCCGCCTTCAGCAGCCATTGCTCAATATTGCCTTCTACATGGATTACCTGCGCCGCTTCGACAGCAGGGTGACCAATCAGATCATCGTTCTTCCGCTTCCCGAATCCGGTGGAGATCAGGCCTTGCTGGCGTCGGCATGGTTGTCCTTGCTGTCATCCCTGATGACGGTGTCGTCGGGCGGCTGGTCGTGCAGCCATCTGGTTGTCAACAGCCGGGAAGGGCTTTCGTCGCTCATGGTCAGCGTCGGCAGCGTGTCCGACAATTTTGTCTCCGTCATGCTCAGCGGGAATGTCGGACCCGACATGCCTCTTGATCTTTCCAGGGAACAAGATGCCTGGAAAAGCCACTGCATGTACGCAGAGGCGTCCTATGCGCTGGGGCGCGTACTCGTTGACCCGGATTTTCGGCTCGCTTCGCTGTGCCGGTTTCTTGAGGACATGAGCCGACAGTTGGAGATGAAACGGTGATCAGCGTCACGGCACCTTCGCATCGTCGTGAGCAGTCGCCATCGAAAGCAGGATTAATCGAACGTACCCATTGAAAGGGGAAGAGTTATGTCAAAAGAGAGTGCGCAGAAGAAGCTATCGCGGGTGCGTCCGCCCAGGGTCCAGATAACCTATGACGTTGAGATAGGCGATGCGATCGAGACGAAGGAGCTTCCCTTTGTGCTCGGCGTATTGGGTGATTACAGCGGCAATCCCCAAACGCCGCTGCCAAAAATGAAAGAGCGCAAGTTCGTCGAGATCGATCGGGATAACTTCGACGAGGTGCTCAAAGGAATGGCGCCCCGCCTCAATCTCCGAGTGGACAACCGGCTGAAGAATGACGACACCAAGCTCGGGGTCGATCTGGAGTTCTCCCGACTCGAGGATTTCGATCCGCAGCGCGTCGTCAGCCAGGTCGAACCACTCAAGGAATTGCTCGACATTCGTAGCCGCCTGGCGGATTTGCGAAACAAAGTGACCAGCAACGACAAGCTGGAAGAGTTGCTGGACGAAGTCATGCGCGATACCGAGAAGCTCAAGAAGATCGGTGGCGCCCGGACGAAGAAAGGAGCCTGAGCGATGAGTGGCGAAATGGAAGTTCTTGAGACGGAACAGACCGAAACTGTTGAAGGGCTCGGCCTGCTGGACCGGATCGTGGCCGAGAGCAAGGTTGCCGTTTCGGAGAGTGAGCAGTCCAGCGCCCGGGAGCAGATCTCGGCACTGGTGGATGAGGTCCTGGCCGGTAGCGTGACCGTTTCCAATGATCTCGTTACCAGCCTTGACGTGCGCATCGCCCAGCTGGATCAACTGCTTTCCGAACAGCTGAATGCCATCATGCATCACCCGGAATTCCAGAAGCTCGAGGCGTCCTGGCGGGGGTTGAAGTATCTCGTCATGCAGTCGGAGACGAGCCCGACGCTCAAGATCCGGGTGCTGAACGCGAGCAAGAAGGATCTGATCAAGGACTTCAGGTCATCGTCGGAATTCGATCAGACGGCGCTGTTCAAGAAGATCTACGAAGAAGAGTACGGCACCTTCGGTGGAGCGCCTTATGCCGGACTGGTGGGTGACTACGAGTTTTCGCGGCATCCGGAAGACTTCTACCTGCTCGACGAGCTGTCCCATGTCGCCGCGTCGGCGCATGCACCCCTGATAACCTCGGCCGCGCCGGGGCTCTTCGGCCTCGAGAGCTTCGAGGATATCGGCAAGCCACGGGATCTCTCCAAGATCTTCGATACCGTCGAGTACGCCAAGTGGAAGTCGTTCCGCGAGTCCGAAGATTCGCGCTACGTTGGAATCGTTCTGCCGCGCGTGCTCGGGCGCCTGCCATGGGGGCGCGATACTGTGCCCATCGATGATTTCAACTTCGAGGAAGACGTTGATGGTACGGATCACTCCAAATATCTCTGGAGCAACGCCGCCTATGCCTTCGCTGCGCGTTTGACCGATGCCTTCGCCAAATTCGGGTGGCTGGCGGCGATCCGTGGTGTCGAGGGCGGGGGGCTGGTCGAAGGGCTTCCCACCCACACTTTCGGCACGGACGACGGTGAAATTGCGCTCAAGTGTCCGACGGAGATCGCCATCACCGATCGGAACGAAAAACTCCTCTCCGATCTCGGCTTCATCTCGCTCGTCCATTGCAAGAACACCGATTACGCGGCGTTCTTTGGCGGGCAGTCGGTGCAAAAGGCCAAGACCTACAACACCGATGCCGCCAACGCCAACGCCCGGTTGTCGACGCAGTTGCCCTACATCTTCGCCGCATCGCGTATCGCGCACTACATGAAAGCCATCATGCGCGACAAGATCGGCAGCTTCGCTTCGCGCGAGAACGTGCAGGACTTCCTTAATACATGGCTCGCGCAGTATGTCCTGCTTGATGACTCCGCGTCGCAGGAAGCCAAATCCAAGTACCCGCTGCGTGAAGCACGCGTCGATGTCGTCGAGGTTCGCGGCAAGCCGGGCGTCTATCGCGCCGCTGCGTTCCTGAGGCCGCATTTCCAGCTGGACGAGCTGACGATATCGCTGCGCCTGGTCGCGGAATTGCCGAAACCCGTTTCACGATAACGAGTAGGTTCGGCGTTCTTCTATTCTCGGAGAGAGTATGTATTGTCGCTTCATCGTATTGACGTTTGCATTTTTTCCCTGTTTTTCCGCTGCATCCAGCTTTTGTGAAGCTCCCAAATTCGAGGAACTCGTGAGAGCAGGTACAAGTGTTGATCCTGGCCCTGGGGATCTTGCAATAGCGATGCAGCCGATTGCCGAAGTGCGTATTCCTTCCGACTTTTCAAAGATCGGTTCTCTGCCGAATGGAAGTATCGGATTTGGCGGGCATCCGAAGGGCATAAGCGCGGTATTGGGCTATGAAACGTCCGAGTCTCTATCGGTACACAAAAAGGGGGTTCAGCCAGCCTCGTTCTTTCTTTCGATTTTCAAAGCGAAAGACGCTATCGGTTGCCAGTATTTGAAGGGCTATCAACTTGAGTTGCAGGACTATCGGCTACATGCAGTGTTTCCTGGCACAGGGGAGCTGTTTGCCTTCGGCAAAGAAAATCGCCATCAGTTCTATCTGATTCGCATTGACAAGCCAGACGTTGTATTGAGTGGAATGTTCAGAAATATCGATCGCGTCGAGTTCGAATCCATTCTGTCAACGATAGTTATCAAGTGAAGGGAAAAGCATGGATCCGATAAGCCAAGAAGAGGCCGATGAAGTCAGATTGATTCTTGAGAAATTTTACGGCCCGGTTGCGAAGCACTGGGATATCAACTACGCGATATACGGGCATCTCGGGAAGCTAATCGTAAAAAGCGGGAAATGTACGACGGCGATGCACTTGGTGCCGAGACCTTGGGACTTTTCGAATCCTGTCAAATGGGCAAGTAAACAGGTGCGGCTGGCTGTTGTGCGGTATTTCAAGACTCCCGAGAGTCAGCACTACTTGATTTGCATGAAGTCGGCCGCTCTGGGAATGCGTGCCGATTTTGAGAGCGCATCGTTAGGGCTTTGAGTTCAGCGCCCAGCGGCGGCAAGTAATACCGAGAGTTGGCACGACGAGGTTTGTTGTTTTTGTGATTTTGTCGGACTGCTGGGTAATCCCGGTAGATGCGGCCATGAAGCGTCGAAACAGTTCTTCGGTCGGATTCCCGAGCGGTTACAGGCGATAGAAAAAAACTACGAAGATTCGTAGCTTTTACACTGGCCAGCGCGGGTCTTTTTTGTAGGTAAGCATTACTAGGAGAGATGTAAATGGCATTTGACGTATTTATCAAGATCGACGGCATCCCTGGCGAATCCTCGGATGAGAAACATAAGGAGTGGATCGAGGTTCTCGGGTTCGATCACCAGATCGAACAGCCGGCCTCCAGTACCGCCAGCTCGGTTGGCGGTGCCACGGCAGAGCGCGTCAATCACGGTTCTTTCAATTTCACCCATCTGTTCGACAAGGCCACGCCGAAGCTCCTCGAAGCCTGCTGTACCGGCAAGCACATCAAGGAAGTGACGGTCGAGTTCTGTCGTGCTGGTGGCGACAAGGTTAAGTACATGGAAATCAAGCTGGAACAGGTGCTGGTGTCCAGCGTTTCCGACAGTGGTGCAAGCACCGCCGATTCCGGTTTTCCGGTCGAGGCTGTGTCGCTTTCATACGGCAAGATCAAGTGGACCTACACGCAGCAGAAGCGTGCTGATGGTTCCGCAGGCGGTAACGTCAGCGCAGGCTGGGATCTCACGGCGAACAAGACCATCGCCTGATCCGGACACTATTCCCGGAAACACCCGGCACGCGATGTTTTTCGTCGCGTGTCTTCTTTGTCCGGCATTTATTCGATCGGAAGAACAGGAATCAGCAAAATGGCATCAAAAACCGTAACCAAGGGATGGCTTGCCGCTATCGGACTTCTCGCGCTTGTCGGCTGCGCCAACAATCAGCCCACGTCTGATGAACCGGAGAAACAGGCGGAGGGGACAGTACAGACTCAGCCGGAGACAAAGCCGGCACAGCCCCAGCTACCTCCTAAACCTCCCGTGGTGCTCATTAATCCCACGATAATCAGCTTCGAGAAGATGAGCGTGGTTCTCGACGAAAAGAGTAAGGAAATCATTGCCGAGATCGGTGAAAAGGCAAAAGAGTCAGGAAAAATCACCGTGACCGGTTTTTGTGACCGGCGGCAGATCAGAAACTCCATGGACTCCGCCGTTGCCCGTGCCGTCGTTACGCGCGATGAACTGATCGCCCAAGGGGTGGCACCGTCCAATGTCGTGATCAAATTCAGCACGACCACACCGAAAAAACATGCGGCCGAAATCAAGTTCGAGGAACTCGAACTGACAAAGAAGACTGCCAAGCCGGCAAAGAGTGTCGCACGTGTTGAAAAAAATACCGCACGGAACTAAGTAAATGCGGAGGAATTCGTCGCCCCGGCGAAAGCCGGGGCCCAGTTCGCTGAACTTACTGGATTCCGGCATTCGCCGGAATGACGAATCAGCAATCAATCAGCTCTTCCTTAAGTGAATTACCAGCCGCCGGGTCCGTTGTTTTTCTTGAGACAGGACCCCGTGTAAAACCATGACACGACTGCTGGAAGCCGCCGCAGTGCGCCTTGATGAATTCCTTGCCGACCTTTCCGCGCCCCTGAGCGACCTCGCCTCCGCCGGCATTTCCCTCTTCACCCAGCACCAGCGTCTTCTCCGGGTACGTTTTTCTCCTGATTCCGGCCTGTCTTCCGAGAGCCTGCTCCCCCACCGCCTGCGAGTCGGCCGAGGACAAGGCGAATGAAGGCGTCGCCGTTGGCATCACCGGGATCAACCATACCAGGACCTACATCGCCGGCTTCTATATCGACGATTCGTATGGCAGCAACCTCCCGGACATTACGGAAGGCGGCGGTGGCGGTGCCACGAGTTGCTGCCTCGTCCTGCCTCGTCCTGCCTCGTCCTGCCTCGTCCTGCCACGCCAGTACCGCCCCGGTCTGACGGCCCGGGTGCGCTGGAACCACACTGAGGACAAGGATAACTGGAAGGAAACAACGGCAACGATCTTGCCGTATCCGCCAAAGGACATTGGAAACGCATGGGTTCATTTTCTGCTGGACGACAGTGTGCAGATTGTCGTTAGCATGCTCGCCCCAGAGCATCCGGATCATCCCACGCCTCGTCTCGGCGAATCAGTCAAGACATTGGAATCCGAAGCGGCAAAGGAATAAAAGTGAGTGGCCAGAATCCACCGCGCCCAACCAACGGCAAGCTTAGTGCAAAACAACAGGCGGCCATGGTCGCCAAGGGCATAGCACCGGCCGGCGCCCCCTCGTGCACAGTGCCTGCCCGCATCGGACTTTTCTTTGACGGTACCAACAACAACGAGAAGCGCGACCGGCCGGAGAATTGCCATTCGAATATCGTCCGCTTGTACGATGCTTATCCGGCCCCCCCAATATCGGCTATTTCCGCCACTACATCCCCGGTGTCGGTACACGTTTCCCAGAAATCGGCGAAATGACCGAAAGCAAGGAAGGCAAAGCCTACGCCAAGGGTGGCGCGGCACGCATTCACTGGGGGCTGATTCAGGTGCTGAACTCGGTACATCGGGCCGCGACGAAAACGATGATGATCCAGAACTATCAAGTTCAAGACGCCATCAACAGCTATTCCCAACTCAAGGACGCCTGGAGCCTGTTCAACGAGGGACGTCAGACATGGTTCCGGAACAAGGCGGCGGAACTCAAGGGTCGGCTCGCGGGGCGCAAGCCGACGGTGACGTCGATCACGGTGTCGGTGTTCGGCTTTTCGCGTGGGGCGGCCGAGGCACGGGCCTGCTGCAACGGGCGGTGGAAATGTGCGAGCAATCGGGTGGAAGTCTCTCGCTGGCCGGGATTCCTCTGCGCATCGATTTTCTCGGAATTTTCGACACGGTCGCTTCGGTCGGTCTGGCCGACTCCTTCCCGCTGCCCGTCGACGGGCATTTCGACTGGGTGGACGGTATGATGCGTGTGCCGCCGCAGGTGGAGCGCTGCCTGCATCTGGTGGCTTCGCACGAGATCCGGGCATCGTTCCCGCTGAACACCGGGCGAGATGGCAAGGCGTATCCCGGCAACGTCGCCGAATTCGTATATCCCGGCGCGCACTCGAGCATCGGTGGCGGCTACGGCCCCGGCGAACAGGGCCGCTCGCGGCGTGGAACGGCCTCATTGATGTCGCAACTGCCGCTGCGCCAGATGTACGATGCCGCGCGCGGGGCGGGGGTGCTGCTGGTCGCGCTCGACAAGATGAAGCCCGCGACGCGGCGCGATTTCGACATCGACGATGCGCTGTGCAAGGATTTCAACCGTTACCTCGACATTTCGCACGTACCGGCCGGACGGGTCGAAACGATGCTTGAGCAGCACATGCGCTATTACCGGCGCTACATGGCCGCCATCGCAAAGAGCGATACGGAGTCGATGCAGGCAGCCAACGCGCAGGACAGGCAGGATCTGAAGGGGGGTAATCAGGACTTCCAGCGCGAGCGCATCGCGCTGGAAACCCGCGAAACCGTGGCGGGACACAACGATCCGCGTGTCGGCCCGCGCCTGAGTGAACGTGAAAAGCTGTTGCTTGAAGATCTGCGCTCGCCGGTTGAAGCTGATGTCGTGACGTTCCTCGACAACTACGTACATGACTCACACGCAGGGTTCTATCTCGCCGGGCCAGTGACGAAATACGACAAGGAGCAGGAGATCAAGCGCGTCAAGGCGCTCGTGCAATCGCAACTGGACGGAATCGGCCGGCTGCGCCCCCCGAACGTGAGCGAGTCGATGAAGGCATCGGCAAGGGAAAGAATCCGGAGTGGTGACGGCCTCAATGCTTGGGATCGCAAGGTCTGGAAGGCCGCCAACGGCGCTCCTTTCCCATTGATGACCGACAGCGACCAATGGGACATGCTGCGCGGCGGCGACCTGGTCGTGGCTGCTACGACGTCCACGCGCCGCGAAGGTGCCGGCTATTTTCGGCAACGCGTTGTGTTCAGCAAAAGCTGAGGGTCTGATTTACCGGAGTTCGAGCATCACGCGAGCACGAGGCGCAATTCACCTAGTCCGTCGATGCAGCAGGTCAGCGTGTCGCCGCGCACGACCGTCGATACTCCGGCCGGCGTCCCGGTGAAGATCAGGTCACCGGCCGCGAGTTCGACGTAGGTCGACAGGTTGGCGATGATCTCGGCGACGTTCCAGGTCATCTCCGCGAGATCGCCTTCCTGCTTCAGTACATCATTGACGGATAGCCAGATGCGGCCCTTCTCGGGGTGGCCGCAAGTCGTCGCCGGAACGATCGCACTGACCGGGCCGCTCTGGTCGAAGCCCTTGGCCATGTCCCACGGGCGCCCTTTCTCCTTCGCCGCCGCCTGCAGGTCGCGTCGCGTCAGATCGATCCCGACCGCGTAGCCGAAGACGTGTGTCAGCGCCTTTCCCACCGGGATGTCAGCGCCGCCTTCGGACAACGCCACGACAAGTTCGACCTCGTGCTGCAGGTTGCCGGTCTTCGGCGGATAGGCGATCCGGCCGCCGCCGGCAACCAGCGCGTCGGCCGGCTTGCTGAAGAAGAACGGCGGCTGGCGGCCGTCGCCACCCATTTCCTTCGCGTGCAGAGCGTAGTTCTGACCGACGCAATAGACGCGGCGGACAGGGAAAAGCGCATCAGTACCCGCCACCGGAATGCCGGTGGGGGCGGTAGGAGGGAGAACATAGCGCATGGTGTTCCTTGTTGATGGCAAAGAAAGAAGGAATCGTCGCACACGGTCAGCCGATCGGCAAAAATCCGTGCACGGGAATGACGATTGGGAGGAAAGGCCGTGTACGGTTCCGGCGAGTTGGGCTACGATAGCCCGGTTTCGCGTGCCTTCCCCGGTTGTGTCAGGGGTTTTTTGAGGGGGTAAAAATGAAAACGATCCTGATGTTGTCCTCGTTTGTCGTATCAACGGCGGCGTCAGCCGCCTGCTACCAGATCTTTGCGCCGAACAACGTCCTGGTGTGGCAGAACTCGGCCCCTCCGGTTCCGATGGACTCGCCTTCTATCGCGGGCGCGGTCGGGAAAATGGTGCCGGGCGGGCATCTGGTGATCGTCGATGACCGGGCGGCGATCTGTTACCCGCTGGATACCGTTCCGAAGAAAGCGCCGTCGCAAGGTGTTCGCAAGGGCAGGAAGACCGGGCGCAAATAGTCTTTTGGCGTGCGCGGTCAACGCTTGTCGGTCGGCTCCGTTGCGCGCTCGCCGTCGTGCCAGCGCCGCGCGCCGATCGTCAGCAGCGGTGACAGTACGGCCAGCAGCGGCATGAGGTTCCACCAGGCCAATCCCTCGGATTGCGGGCAAACCCCCAGATGGCCCAGGGAACGGTAGCAATGAGCGCAGCATAAGGCGCGAGCATCAGTTGCCAGTAGCGCGTGGCGGGATGGCGCCACGGCGAAAATGCCATGGCGGCTCCGTAACCCAGCGCGGCCAGCAGCAGCCCGACCGAACCGGCCAGCCGTTGCCCGCGCAGCAGAAAGGCTACGGCGATCGGCGGCACCCAGAGAAAGCTGCCGGCCCAGCCGCCGAGCCACCCCAGTTTTTCCCCGCGTCGAAGTGCCATGTTCCGGATTCTTCTGCCGGCCATTTGGCGGCGTGTGATGAAAGAGAGGAAAGAATATCTCGAAACATAGCCTTTCAGAAAAGACGGCTCGATCGGCTGTTTTTCCGCCGTATTCGTCGGATCGTGATGTGACCAGCGTGAAAAATCACGCGCAGATGATGCACTTCGCCGCCGTTTCCGCTAACCTTGCGCGGTTTGCCTGAACCCCTTCAACAAACCCCTCTGGAGAACGCCATGCCGGTCATCGAAGTCACTCATCCGCTCGTTAAGCACAAAATCGGGCTTCTTCGCGAGGTCGACATCAGCACCAAGAAATTCCGCGAGCTGACGGCGGAACTGGCGCGGTTGCTGACCTACGAGGCGTGCCGGGATTTCGAACTGGAGGACTGCACGATCCAGGGCTGGGCCGGGCCGGTCAGCATCCAGCAGATCAAGGGCAAGAAGGTGACGGTGGTGCCGATCCTGCGTGCCGGACTGGGCATGCTCGACGGCGTGCTCGACCTGATTCCGAGCGCCAAGGTCAGTGTGGTGGGCATTGCCCGCAATCACGAAACGCTGATGCCCGAGCCGTACTTCGAGCGCTTCGTCGGCAAGCTCGACGAGCGCATGAGCCTGATCATCGACCCGATGCTGGCCACCGCCGGTTCGCTGATCGCCACCATCGACATGTTGAAGCGCAATGGGTGCAAGCATGTCCGGGCAATTGTGCTGGTCGCGGCGCCGGAAGGCATCAAGAAGCTGGAAGCAGCGCATCCGGACGTGGATGTCTACACCGCGGCGGTCGATAGCCACCTCAACGAGGTCGGCTACATCATTCCCGGGCTGGGCGATGCCGGTGACAAGATTTTCGGGACGAAATCATAAAAGGACGCGTGAAGCGATGACGACTCCAACGACCCTGGCCATGGCACCGGCCAAAGACCCGACCTGGCGGACCGCGCTGGCCGGAGCGCAAATCCTCTTCGTCGCCTTCGGAGCGACCGTGCTGGTGCCGCTGCTCACCGGCCTCAATCCCAGCCTCGCGCTGCTCGGCGCCGGCATCGGCACGCTGGTCTTCCAGATCTGTACGCGTCGGGAAGTGCCGATCTACCTCGGTTCCAGCTTTGCCTTCATCGCGCCGGTCATCTATTCGGTGCAGACGTGGGGCATGCCGGCGACCTTCGGGGCGCTGGCCTCGGCGAGCTTCTTCTATTACGTCGCCGCCGGCCTCGTCAAATGGCGCGGCGTCGGCTTCATCCATCGCCTGCTGCCGCCGGTGGTGATCGGGCCGGTGGTGATGGTGATCGGCCTCGGCCTCGCGCAGGTGGCGGTCAGCATGGCGACGGGCAAGGCCGGCGACCAGCAGATCATGCCCTACGGCACGGCACTGTCGGTGGCGGCCATCTCGCTGCTGGCGACGATGCTCACGGCGATCCGCGCCCGGCGGCTGCTCAAGCTGGTGCCGATCCTCGTCGGCGTGGCCGTCGGCTATGCCTACTCGCTGTTCCTCGGTATTGTCGATTTCTCCAAGGTGACGCAGGCCGCCTGGCTGGCGATCCCCGAGTTCGGTAAACCGGAGTTCAACCTGGCGGCGATCCTGTTCATGATCCCGGTCGCGATCGCGCCGATCGTCGAGCACGTCGGCGGCATCCTGGCGATCGGTTCGGTGACCGGCAAGGACTTCACCGAGTCGCCCGGCCTGCATCGCACGCTGTTGGGCGACGGCCTCGCAGTCAACATCGCCGGCCTGTTCGGTGGCCCGCCGGTGACGACCTACGGCGAGGTGACCGGCGCGGTGATGCTGACCAAGAACTTCAACCCGGTGGTGATGACCTGGGCGGCGGTGTTCGCCATCCTGATGGCCTTCGTCGGCAAGTTCGGCGCCTTCCTGCAGACGATCCCGATGCCGGTCATGGGCGGCATCATGATGCTGCTGTTCGGCTCGATCGCCGGTATCGGCCTGAAGACGATCATGGACGGTCGCGTTGATCTCGCCAGCGCGCGCAACCTGTGTATCGTCTCGGTTACGCTGGTCACCGGCATCGGCGGTCTCGGTGTCACTATCGGCAGCTTCTCGCTGCAGGGCATCAGCCTGTGCGGCGTGCTCGCCGTGCTGCTCAACCTCCTGCTGCCGCGCGAGCCGGCAGCGGAGAACGTTTGATTTCCCCGACTCTCTCAACTGGATGAATAAAATGAAAAAACGCGTTTCGCTTCTGCTGGCAGCTCTCGTGGCCTCGACGTTCCTGATCGCCTGCGGCAAGAAGGAAGAACCCGCACCGGCTGCCGCGCCCGCTCCGGCGCCGGCCGCGGCGGCTGCCATCGTGATCGGTCTCGACGACCACTTTCCGCCGATGGGCTTCCGCGACGAGAAGAACGAAATCGTCGGCTTCGACATCGATCTGGCCCGGGAAGCCGGCAAGCGCCTCGGCGTCGAGGTGACCTTCAAGCCGATCGACTGGAGCGCCAAGGAGGCCGAACTCAACGGCAAGCGCATCGACGTGCTGTGGAACGGCCTGACGATTACCGAAGAGCGCAAGGCCAACATCCTGTTCACCAAGCCCTATCTGGAGAACCGCCAGATCATCGTGGTGCCGGAGAAGTCGGCAATCAACACCAAGGCCGAACTGAAGGACAAGGTTGTCGGCGTGCAGGACGGCAGCAGCGCCGTGGATGCGGTGAACAAGGACGCCGAAACCGCCAAGGGACTGAAAGAGCTGAAGAAGTTCTCCGATAACGTGACCGCGCTGATGGATCTTTCCGCCGGCCGCCTCGATGCGATCGTCGTCGACGAAATCGTCGGTCGCTACTACGTGGCCAAAAAGCCGGGCGAGTACCGCGTGCTGGAAGAAAACTTCGGTACCGAGGACTTCGGCGTCGGCGTGCGCAAGGACGACACCGAGCTGATGGGCAAGATCGACAAGGCGCTCGACGACATGAAGGCCGACGGCACCGCGGCGACCATTTCGACCAAGTGGTTCGGCAAGGACATCCTGAAGAAGTAACTCGTCAGCCGGGGCGATTGCCCCGTTTCCCGATTGCTTCGGCATGATGAGGCATATAAACCTCGTCATGCCGGCGCAGGCCGGCATCCAGTATCGGAGATCAGTCGCGGACTGGACCCCGGCCTTCGCCGGGGTGACGAACTCAGACTTTTCCTCACCGAATCAATGGTGACTGCGTCGCTGTGGGTCTCCGCAGCGACGTAGTCTTTGTGCGCCCGGCACGGGCGCACTCCTGCGGGTGCAAGTCCCGCCGTAAGTTGATCACAGCGAACGAAGTGAAGCGCAACTGCGTGAGGGTGACCGAGCGTGGGAAGGAAGCGTGGATCGTAATCTGCGAGCCGATGGACAAGAACCGGATAGAAGGCGCTGCCGAGCAGGGCGAGCGGGCAAAGGACCGCGAAGCTCTCGTGATCAAGACGAAGCGGCGTAGATCTGGCGGTTGTGCAGAGAAGGAGTGCGTTCTTACCCGGGGAGATCTCGCCTTGTGCCTGAAAGGGCGACGTGGGACCACGGAGCGAGAAGTCAGCA